>CAZFLB010000174.1:0-12663 GCA_964518945.1 uncultured Acidobacteriota bacterium
TTTCGGTTCTGATGAAAATCCATGTGTTGCAGTGACACTGACTGCACCAGCCGGCACTTCTGCCTCAACCAACCCAGGTGAATAGACATAAACTTTTCCGTGCGTCCCATCAAACTGAGGCATTTGCTCTGACAAGACAACTGGGTGTCCGCTAAAATCAACTATTTCAAGTCTCGCCGGAGTATCTGTTCGGATTTTGATACGTGCTGGCTCACTCCCCCAGTCCCAAGAGTAAATAGACACCTCACGAACATCTCCTCCAACCGTGGGAACGTGATACAGATGAAACTCTTGTTCGTCGTTTGCTTCAGAAAAATAAACACCCTTTCCATCAGCACTGAATGCTGGAGCTAGTGGCAGTCTAGAGCCTGAGTTCAGTCGAATTGGGTCTCCTCCCTCTAGGTCTATCAGGAGCAAATCATATCCCAGCGGAGTCGGCCAATTAACAACGATGCTACGACCGTCTGGACTCAGTCCCGGGTGAGTTTGAGAGGCTATCGACTGCGTCAAAATATCGCGCTCGTCGCCACTTGACATATCAAGCTCAACAATTCGATCTCTCCCTCCCCTCTTTTTATCCAAATAAACGACCATCTTGCCATCGCGCCTAGGCATTGGGCGACGCTCAACACCCGCACTATCAGTGAAACGATTTTTTTCTCCGTTCGACAAATCAAGTTTCCAAAGATCGAAATCTCCACCCACAGAAGAGCTGTAGTAAAGAAATCTTCCGTCAGTGGAGTACCACGGATCTAGTTCAATGGCTGTAGAGTCAACTAACGCACTCTCCTCACCAGTCACCAAATCCTTGAGCCAAATGTCTATATCAGTAGTATCGTCTCTTAAAAAAGCGATCTTTGTTCCATCAGGCGACCACGTCGGACGCGAATCCAATGCACTGTTATCGGTAACACGCCTCGCCTTTCCTTGATCTATATCTAATACCCAAATCCAACCACGAGCGGAAAATGCCAGCAAATTCCCTTTCGGATCAGGTGCTGGATCCGTAGGCCCAGCAGCTAAAATTGGCAACTCATAACCTTCCAGATAAACATGGTGGCTATAACCTTCGACTTTTGAATATCGATTGGTCCACTGGGTAAACCCCGTCGAACTCAACCAGAACATTAAGGCTAATGTAATTAGTAAACTGGACTTTGCCATACGGCATACCCTACAAAAAAAGGACCCATGTGTTCGATAAATTCCGAAGTTTGCCTAGTTTTCCGCATAGTTTGCACAAGGTGCGAAAGCGGGTGGAGCTCTTTGCCAATAATTCCAATAACAAATTCGTTATCGTTTACATCGATACCATGACATGCAAGACGAACATCATGAGCCAAGTCTTGTTCTCCATATAACCGCCCAATCCCCCCATGTTCTCGCAAAATACTTGTCTGTTCCTTCGTCGGCAAAGAGTTGAAAGATCCAGTTCGACGCAAAGGATACCAAACTGCCCATGGCCACTCAGGATTAAGAACCGTACGGCGAGGCCTAGAAGTAAGCCAATCCTCAAGTTGAGACTCATAACCGCTTGCGTATGAACGACCAAACATTGTAAATTCTGTCCGCAGAGATAGTGAAGCAAATGGCTCTTCGTTAAAACATGGCCGAACCACTCTCACAAAGTCTTTAGGGTTTTCACTCATCGTCAAGACACCAATGCTTCGAGGATTTGTTACATCGAGATATATTACGGCCTGCACCCCAAAATCTGTCAGAGCTGCACCTAAAGCTTTGGGTTCTATGGCGCCAATAAACACCTGAAGTTGCATGAACAACCTCCGATTTGTTGAGGTTCTAGAACCATCTGGCCCCATACCATGCTCGAGAACATCAACCTTCTCAGTCTTTCGCTCTCCGCTCATACAGCATCTCCATTGCCTTCCAAACTACAACATTTAACTTAAGCAATTCACACACGCTACTCTATAGATTATTGAAGATTCGTCCAAAATCAACCTATCACGAATTTCACAATTACTGATTAGATAGATTTACTTAAAAGTTGTTTTTTGATGTGCTTCCTAGCATCCTCTGGCTTATGAGAACTTAGGTAATCGTACAAATCGTGCTGAGATCGTACTGCCTTACCTGTTCGTTTTCGGTAATGATTTTGAAGTTCTGCATCCAACGCACGCGCTTTCACATTATCTTTCCACTGAATTTCAAAAAAATCCATTACTTCACGCATCATTTTCTGTTCGTAAATTGGGAACGCAACTTCAACACGACGGTCCAAATTTCTTGTCATCCAATCGCTAGAGGACAATAAGACCTTTTCCTTACCCTTGTGATGAAAACGGTAGATCCGGCTATGCTCCAAAAATCTGTCAACAATTGCTATTGCCTGAATATAGTTTTGATGCTCTAACGTATGAGGAACTAGACAATACATGCCACGAACATTTAATCGAATTCGCACACCGACATCAGCAGCACGATAAAGCAACTCTATCATTACTGGATCAGTCAAATTATTAAGCTTTAGATCAATCTCAGCTCTTTTTCCTATGCCTGCCTGTCTAATTTCATATTCAATCAGTTCAATTAGGCTCCGTCGAAGACCAAATGGAGCTACCATCAAGTGATTGAAAGCTGAGACACGATAATTGTTCTGAAAAAAATCGAACACGGCAGCAACCTCTCGCGTCAACCTTCGGTCACTTGTGAACAAACAGTGGTCTGAGTAAACGATACTTGTGTCCTCATTAAAATTGCCAGTTCCCAGAAATGCATAACGTACAGCCCGGCCGCTCTCTTTTCGAACGATGAGGCCAATCTTTGCATGGACCTTAAGACCAGGAACGCCGAAAATAACAACCACCCCTTCGTCCTGCAATTTATTCGCTAAAGCAACGTTCGCTTCTTCGTTGAACCTCGCCTGCAGTTCAACTACAACCGTTACTCTTTTCCCGTTACGAGCCGCATTTACTAAAGCATTCACAACTCCAGAATGACGAGCTACTCGATAGAGTGTGATTTTGATAGTAATGACTTTCGGATCAATTGCAGCTTCTTGCAAAAGTGCAATAACTTCCTCGAATGATTGATATGGAAAATGAAGCAATAAGTCCTGGTTACGAATTAACGGTAAAATCCCCCTACTATCCTGAATGGCAGGAACTGACAATTGTTTTTTTCCCGAAACCAAACCGGCAGGTCTTCCAATCTGTGGAAAATCAATGAAATCCTTGAAATTGTGGGTCCTACCACCAGGGACAATACTGTCATCACCGCGAATCTTAAGTTTTCTTTTTAAAAATTCAAGAAAACCAACAGAAATATTTTGGTCGTACACTAAACGAACCGGACTGCCACCTTTTCGGTGTTTGACTCCTTTTGAAACTTTATGCAGGTAGCTCTCAGTCACGTCATCATCAAGATCAAGCTCAGCATCACGAGTTACTTTGATCAGATGGGACTCCACAAAATCATATTTAAATAACGAGAAAATCTCAGGCACATTACACCGAACAACATCTTCAAGAAGAACAACATATTGTTCACGTTTTACAGGTGGCAAAACCAAGAACCGGGATACCGAATCAGTGGGCACTTCAATAAGACTCAACTTGTCTACCTTACGACCTTTTGAACACAGCTTCGTAGCCAAATATATGGACTTGTCTCTCAGCGAAGGGAACGGTTTTTTGGGACTCACCATTAGTGGAGTCAGCTGTGACCGAACGTTGTTTCTAAAATAGTCCTGAACAAACACACGTTGTTCTGAACTAAGTTGCAATTCCGTTACCAGATGAATACCCTGCAACGAAAGTTCATGTAGTAGTTGCTCATAAACTTTTTGAAAGACTTCTTGCTGTTGAAGAATAGTCGACTTAACTTCTGCTATCACCACTTTCGGGTCGCTACCTAATAATTTTTTTCCTTTTTTTCCAAGACGAACCAATCGATGCAATGCAGCGACTCGAACTCGAAAAAACTCGTCCTGGTTTGATGAATAAATACCAAGAAACCGTAAGCGTTCAATTAATGGAACACTGCGATCGCTCGCTTCTTGCAAAACTCTTTCGTTAAATGCAAGCCAACTTAATTCTTTATTCCTAATATGAGAAACCATTCGCCCATCTAAAACCATTTATCAACAGCAGTTTACAGCCTAGAATGCTGTGAACCTAGGATATAGTCAATACTACAGCATGACAACATTTACTTTAATCACAGGTGCATCTACCGGTATCGGAAAGGAACTTTCGAAACTTTGTGCTTCAGATGGACGCAATCTTGTGCTTGTCTCACGAGACCACGAAAAACTTCACTTACTAGCCGAAAATCTTCTTGCGAAGTATCGAATTCAAGTTGAAGTACTGCCCAAAGATCTTTCCACAATTGACTCTGCTAACGAAATTTACGACAAGGTATTTTCATTAGATTTAGAAATTGACACACTGATTAATAATGCTGGGTTTGGAAGTTTAGGAGCCTTTCACAGATCCGACCTCGATAACCAATTAGAAATGCTTCGCTTAAATATTGTCACCCTGACACAACTAACACATTATTTTCTGCCTGCTATGATTGCGAAGAACAGTGGGAAGATCATGAACATTGCATCCACCGCATCATTTCAACCCGGTCCATACATGGCTGTTTATTATGCTAGCAAGGCCTTTGTCTTATCTTTTTCAGAAGCTCTGTCAGAAGAACTTCGAAAAACGGGTGTGACTATCACAGCACTCTGTCCTGGACCAACTAGAACTGAATTTCAAGCACGTGCCAAACTAGGCAAGTCAAATCTCATGCGGCTAGGCATGCACGATGCGCACCGTGTAGCTGAAGTCGGCTACCGTGCAATGGTGAATGGAAAAACTTTAGCTGTTCCAGGCCTATTGAATCGTCTGTTAATGCAATCACTACGAATCTCACCTCGTGTATTAGTACGTCGAGTGGTCCGCCACCTGAATATCGAGCATTAGTTTTCCAAACTGCGCTCCATGAGTACCGACAGCCGAAGGGCCAAACCAGCGGGGTCGGAGATTTCTGCACCTTCGGCCAAAGAGGCATAGCCATAAAGAAGCTCGGCAAATTCGGTGACTGCTTCCGACGATTCCTGAACATCAAACTTAGCTTTCAGTCTTGAAACAATCAGATGTTCTGCATTCAATTCCAGAATACGTTTCCGAGCAGGCAAATCTCCTTCAGGATGGAACATCTTTTCAAGTCTAGGACTAACATCTTCATCCCCACTCACTAGACAAGCTGGTGAAGTCGTAAGTCGAGAAGACAATCTAACCTCTTTAACTCGATCATCTAGGACTAACTTCATTTTTTCCAGAAAAGCCTCAAATACCTTCTCCTTTTGGTCCAATTCTTTCTCTCGGTTTTCCTTCTCCTCTTTGGTTCCGAGATCAAGCTTACCTTTACCTGCTGATTTTAAAGGGTTTCCTCTATATTCGGTCAGCGCCTGCTGCACCAACAACTCATCGACAGCATCTGTGAGAATAAGCACCTCTACACCCTGCTCACGAAATGCTTCCAAGTGTGGAGATAACTCAATAGCTTCTCTACTCTCTCCTGTCATGTAGTAAATAGTATCCTGGCCTGTTCCCATACGCTCTACGTAATTTTCCAATGAGGTCATGTTTTCTGGGTCGGTCGAAGTAGAAAACAACAACAAATCTACAATTCTTTCTCGGTTTTCCAAATCTTCCACAACCCCTTCCTTTAAAGCCCGTCCGAACCGTTGAAAGAACGTTGAGTATTTATCCTGTTCGCTAACTTTCATCTTTTGAATCGTATCAAGTATTTTCTTTTGCAGACCTTTTCGAATTTGACGAATCTGTCTAACATCTTGAAGAGTCTCTCTTGAAACATTCAAAGGTAAGTCAGACGTGTCTACGACGCCTTTTATGAAACGAAGATACCGGGGTAACAAATCCTCACATCGCTCCATGATAGAGACACGCTTAACGTATAGTCGCAACCCTGACTCGTGTCCTACATAGTAAAGGTCAAACGGCACCTCACTTGGAATAAACAGTAGTGCTTTATATTCTGTCAGCCCTTCAGCGCGCTGGAGAATCGTCTCCATTGGTGCGTCTCGAACATGGGAAATATGCCTATAGAACTCAGCATATTCGTCGTCCGTGACATCCGAAGCTGAACGTTCCCAAATCGGCTTCATAGAATTCAGCGTCTTTTCTTCGGAACCCTCACCTACCAGGACCACAGGATAGGAGATAAAATCTGAATAGCGACTTACTATTCGGCTAATCACGTGTTCATCAGTGAAATTTTCCAGTCCCTGCTCTTCATCAATATCATGAAGGTAAAGTGTGATACTCGTACCATGTGAAGCTCTTGTGCTCTTATCGATGCGGTATTCACCTTTCCCCTCTGATTCCCAAGTCGTCGCAGTCTTCTGTCCGGCACGCCTCGTAACCAAAACAACTTTTTTCGCCACCATGAACACTGAATAAAAGCCAACACCAAACTGACCTATCAATGTCGTAACATCTTTTGCTCCTTTGCCCTTTTTTACTTTCTCAACCAACTCGCTGGTACCAGATTTAGCGATGGTCCCAATATTTTCGATTACCTCCTTTCGGCTCATTCCAATGCCGTTATCGTGCACCGAAACAGTGCGCGCGTTTTGGTTAGCCTCAATCTTAATCCTCAGCTCACTATCCTCTTTTATTAGCTCAGGCTTGGTTAAAGCTTCAAAACGGATTCGGTCGGTAGCGTCTGATGAGTTGGAAATCAGCTCTCTAAGAAAAATGTCCTTTTGCGTATAGAGAGAATGGATCATCAAATGAAGAAGGTTTTGCACCTCTGTCTGGAATTTAAAACTTTCCTTTGCCATCTCAACTCCGGGTCTGACTTGGTTGCACTAATTTAAAATATAAATCCAATTGATAGGAGCAGACATTTCCTACGGTGGTCTACAAATCTAGCCGGACGGAAGCCCAAGCTTCACTACTCTCCCAGATTTTGACCTCAACGCCAGATAAATTTTCTCTCGCTAATTCCTTTTTTATAGCATCCAAGAACACATTACAGAATTCTTCACAACTAGGATTTTTTCCTTCAAACTCGGGAAGTGAGTTCAATGTAGATCCATTAAAACGTGCGGCAAGTCGTGACAAGTGTGTTTGTACCGTAGCAATATTAACAAGAAAGCCATTTTCAGATAATTTATTACCTTCAAAAATAATCTCAACGCGATAATCATGCGAGTGAAGATCACTTTCAGGGCCAAAATCACCACCTATAAGATAGTGTTTTGCAGAAAAAACCTGCTGCACTCCAAGTGAATAGCGAGTCATAACGATTCAAGTATAAGTTAATAGGACCTGCAAGCAATTTTCAGGTTCACGATCCAAAAGACTGTAGGCTTGCCCAGCACGCTCTACCGGAAACCTATGTGAAATAAGAGTTTCAACTGGGAAACGAGCGAGAGCTCTTGCTGCAGTTTCCATGCGACGCGCACGATCCCATCTCTTCGTAAAACAAGGATTTATGTGGCTTACTTGACTACTTATTAGTTGCAAGCGTCCCCTGTGAAAATGAGTACCCAATTCAACCATCTGAGGCTTTTCACCGTACCATGAACCAACCACGACTCGACCTTCAAAACCGACTCCATTGGTCGCCAAATTTAACCCTTCTGCATGGCCAGAGAGTTCAATCGCCAAATCGAAATCTTTAACATCAAAAGAACTATCCATAGCCTCTTCCGGAGTAAATGAATAGTCGGCACCGATTCGGACTGACGCCTCACGGCGCTTAGCAAGCTTATCTATGGTACAGAGTTGCTGCAAAGGGTATTCAGACAACAGTGCTGTTACCGCTAACCCTATGATTCCTTGCCCCACTACAAGGACTTTTTCTCCAATGAGAGGCCTTGCATCAAGTATTAGATTTACAGCCGTCTCAAAACTGGGCCACAACACAGCCCCTTCCACTGAAACATCCTCAGGAACGGCAAACAACGATTCATCGCTAGCAACATAGTGGCTTTCATGGGGCCTAAAACTAAACACACGCCTCCCATCGGCCTCAACCTCACCTACATTTGAGTAACCGTAAGTCGTTGGATACTGGAAAGGCTGACGGAGCGCTAGAATCTGTTCATCTAGTAGTACTCCTTGAGAAAAGTTTCCTCTATAGAAACGAAGTTCTGTGCCAGCACTAATGCCAGTTGCTAACGTTCGAACAAGAAATTCATTCAGACTCCTATCAGGACATGGAATCGCTGCCTCCTGTATTTCAAGACGACGAGGTCCTGTAAAAAGAACATAGCGACGCTTCTTCATGTTTTACAACTTAAGCTACCAGACAAGACTAAATCCTCGCCAAAACGCTCACTCCTCCAAGTCTTCAATCTAGGAAACGGTGACAACTCCTGACCATATAAAGCAGGCATCCCCCGCACAAACATTGGTGCTACAGTCAGCACCACGTAGTCAACAAGACCAGCTCTCAAAAAACTTGTTAAAACACGAGCACCACCCTCTACCAAAACGTGTGATATGCCCTTATCTGCTAAATCTTGGAGCAGTGCTTCTAGATCTACCCATCCATTTGGAAGTGACGGAGTTCGGAGGACGTCAACACCTTTGTTCTTCAAGCTCTCTTCTCGATCCGTGGTGAAATGCTCCGTTGTAACCAGCCATGGTTTTCTATCACTATTTAATAACCTTGACGTATCGGGGAGTCGCAACCGACTATCAACAACAACAGGCTGCGGGTCTTCACCATCAACCAACCGAACATTAAGATGAGGGTCATCAACTAATACAGTCCCTATCCCTACTAATATGACATCGTGAGCGGCCCGCAATTGATGAGTCAAAGTCAATGAAGCGGAACTACTTAAACTTAAAGGCCTTCGATCCTCTCCAGCAATACTTCCATCAAGACTCTGCGCATATGCGAGTGTAACAAATGGTCGGCCACTACTATTTCCAATACTCTTAGCCACATCGAGTTGAGCATGGATATCTTCCAAAATTGTACCCGACATACCATTTCTATCTTTCACTTTTTCTTCTATACCTTAACGCACAGCCATCCACAACTAATCAACTTACAGCAGTTCGAGATAAGATAACATTAGTGCGAGACTTTTCACGGTATTTGCGTGCCAAAAAAACGATTGACGACGAATCTCTGAATCGGAGAGTCCTAGAACATCTACAGCAAGAATTAAAGAACATAAAAGAACCTACTGTCATAGACGTTGGAGCCGGTATAGGAACAGGCTTAAAAAGACTCCTCGATTGGGGCATTATCGACAAAGCACATTACACCGCCATTGATCTCGACCCCAAACTCATTGGCCTAGCCAAAGAACGACTAAATAAAACTATTGATGGGGTTTTCTTGGCCTCCAGTCTCTCCGATTTCGCATCTAATCCTGACAACCAAAATCGATTCGATCTTGTGATGGCCCACGCATTTCTGGACATAGTTAACCTAGAGGAAAGTCTAAAAAGTTTAGTTCAACTCGCTTGCACTAATGGCCTCCTATACTTCCCTATCACTTTTGATGGAGAGTCTATTTTTGAACCGCAACATAACCATGACACCATTGTACTTTCCCAATATCACAAATCAATGTGTGAGAATGGTAATAGCAAAACAGGTCGAAAATTTTTTCACGCTCTTCGAAAAGAATCAGTCGAAATTCTAGAAATGGGAAGCTCCGACTGGATCGTTTATCCTAAAAACGACAAATATGAAGCTGAAGAGCATTTTTTTCTTAATTACATTGTGACGATGATTGAGAAAAGCGTCGGCAAAGATGCACTTGAGTGGACAATATCTAGACGACAAGACATAAATAAGGGAAGGCTAGTTTACATCGCTCACCAGATCGATTGCCTTGCCCGCAAACAAAGATAGTATCCTAAACGACTACTGCGAACGAAGGTAATCGTCAGTACCGTCAAGCCAGTCGCTCCTTGGAGGAGAGAAAATGTCCACGTCGAGCGTATCCTCAAGAGCTTCAGCCTTGTGCGGCACATTCGAAGGTAATACCAATACTTCGCCTGCACGAACCACCACCGGGACAGCCTCATCCGAACCAACCCAGAATTTCAAAGCACCCGAAAGTATATAAGTGATCTGCTCATTCTCGTGAGAATGCATGGGGACAACACAGCCCTTCTTCATATAGACGTGGGTCAGCATTGCCTTTTCACCTGAAATAATCCTACGGTCAAGATAGTTAGTTAGCTTCTCTTTAGGAAGATCATCCCAACGGATATGTCGAACATCATTATTAATAACCACAAATTCCCCTTTCAACGACTGAAAACACTCTGCCCAAAATCATATGTAGATTACTACAAAATGTAACATGTGGCGCCAGGCCTAGCCTTTGCAAAACTCATGAAATTCCAAAACCGATTGCTCTCAGGTTGACAAAAAGACAAAACACTCTACTGATTCATCTCACAGACGCTAGGAACACGGCTATCTCTTCTGCTGCCACTCGTATCCCTTGTCCATTCCAATGAGTATCATCCTCCCAATAAACGAAATCTTCTTCCTGAATCAGGGAATACGCTCTCTGAACAAGCGGTGGCGTAAGGTCCAATACCGGAATGTTATAGGGAGAAAATATATTTTCAAGAGTAACTACACCTGGAGGTTGTACTAAAACCTGTTCAAGTCTTCCACTAAGGAACTGATTGTAAACACGAAACTTGGTTGGAATAAAAAAGACACCGGCAATATATGAAGCAATCTCTGAATCCAAAGATTTAGAATCAAAATCTAGAACGTCTGCGCTTGCACGGTCTAGATAGCTTCCATAAAAAGCTATCTTTTTATTGCCGATTCGATAAATCTCGACAATAGACTTCTTGTCAGGATAGAACAATCTAAGCCAGCGTCGTGTGTTGTTGAAAACAATATGTACCATTTTAAAATAAGGCCCAAGAAATCTCTGAAAACGCAACTTCGATCGGTCATATGCACTAGGTTTTGCTAAACCTCTACCAGAACCTCTAAAGTCATTGCCTTCAAATACAAACAATAGAAATTGCGCTGACTTTATCTCAGTGCTAAAGGAGGCGATTGTGGCAAAGTACTCCTCGTGACCAGAGGCTAAGGCAATGGAGTACTCATCTATACCATGCTCACGGCGTAAAACGTTAGCAAGAACATCTTTTTGGTCGTTACCTGTGCCCACAACAAATGAGTCTCCTGCCAAAACTATTGAATCTCCCGCATAAGAGAAGTCATTACGAAAGCCTCGATCATCAGTACGAAAGTGTACTTCCCTCGGTCTGAATATCGATTGCGGCAAAGATGGATCAATTGCAGCCAGATCACCATGTGGCATAGAGAAATATTCATCAACATTTGGTTTGTATCCACGAGCCTGTTCATACTTTTCATGTGGTCTATAAAACACTTCCCCAAACTCGTGTGCAACAATTACACTAACAGCCAACTCCAAAAAGCCAATCGAAGCTATAAGCGTTATCGTTAGTAACAAGATTTTGTGGATGCGAGACAAAACAAAAATGACTCCGAGTCCAACAAAAATCATGGCATCGACAATTAATGGAAAGCCGATGCCCCATACAATAAGCCCAACTAAAGCAAACAAGCCCAATCGAAAAAGAACACTTCCAATCATCTTGTTACCAACATCCCTTGTTACGACTTCCATTCAACGCAACCAATATTTCCAAACGAAACCTTGAATGATTCCGACAATTCCTGTTAACAGCAACGAAGCGAACAAGGAAATCAATAAACGACCAGCAAATCTAAACCGTAAGAAACGAGACGCAGTCAACCACTGCGTCAATACCATTACGCTATAAGCAACACCACCTCCCAACAGAGGATGTTTACACCAAGGGCAATGCGGTCCATCGCCAATGTGAATATTGCACAACGACGAAGCACCGCTCCAGAGAGAATGACAACCACACTGAAATAAAACACCACACCAATCTACGAAAAATAAACTCCCCAAAAAGAACGCGACTAAAAATGTCCAGTGCCTTGTATTCATATTTTAAACACGTTTTACGCCCACCCGAAGCAGGATGAAACTTCTTCAATTAACAATTACGAACATTGTCATATTGTCAATGTCTATATGTTTCCTAGTGCTAACACCATGCTTCAATAAAGGAAATCGAACCTTACCATCGTGATAACATGAAATCTAATCTCTAAACACATTTGGTGACGTGCATCTAAAAATACTTACCTACAATATCCACAAATGTATCGGCGGGCTTGACAGAAGACATGACCCACTGAGAATCACAACGGTCATCTCTCGTTACAATCCCGATGTAGTGCTTTTACAAGAAATTGTCCAATCTACAGGACGCTCCATTACGAATAAACAAGTTGAGTTTTTAGGTAATGTACTGGGTTTTAGGCACCGAGTTTTTTTCCCTAATGTTAAGGTGCGAAAAGGTGGAGCATACGGAAATGCCATCTTGTCGCATTTTCCAGCAACTGACACGTCAAATATCGATGTAACATTACCTCCCAAAAAGACTCGAAGAGTTCTGCATGCACGTTACCGTATTCGAGTCAACCAAGCTTCTGAGACACAAACCCGCACATTGCATATATACAATCTTCACTTAGGTTTATCCGGCATCGAGCGTAAGATCCAGTTGCGAAAATTTTTAGCTAGTCAACCCTTCGTGGGTCTCCATC
>CAZFLB010000175.1:0-10781 GCA_964518945.1 uncultured Acidobacteriota bacterium
CCGGTATCCGGGTCAAGAGCAACAACACGATTATATGAAGTGGATAAATACATCACTCCACCAAGAACAATTGGAGTCACTTCGAAACTCGCTGGATAAACACGATGCCTAGGCACCGGAAGTCGTGGCCCAGCAATTGGAGCTTCTCCTGTCTCCCAAACCCAAGCCACCTCAAGGGAAGCTACATTATCGGGACGCAGCTGTGACAAAAGCGAGTACTTTCGTCCTCCCGCATCACCCCCATAGTAAGGCCAATCACCATCTTGAGCACCTAATAAACTTGGGAACAATAATAAAAACCAAAACAAAATAGCCTTCACTTGTATTACCTCTTGCTTATTGCTCATCTATACTTGACCAAGGCATGTCCTCGAGAGAAGCAGCGTGTAATGCATTAAAAAATAACTTATATGTTGCTCTTGGCTGACCTCGAAATTGAGGACGGAAACCAAAGAGTATTACTTCTCCACGACCCAACCCAACACGTAAAACTGCACTTTTACCACTTATATGCTCATTTTCACCCAACGCCCAGCCGCTCATTAACACATCCGCTCGTGCATAATGAACAACCGTCTCCACTTTTGGTGTTGGGCCTTCAGCTGTTTGTTCTACGCCACCCCTTCTCACTTTAGAAGGTTTGAGAACACGGAAAGCTCGGCTGCGAACAAAAGAAGTCGCTACAATATCTGGCATGCCCCAAGCTAAGGGGTGTTCAGTATTCACCTCTGCTCGGATGAGCGAACCGGGAATAAAAAACCGCGAAGGAGAGATATCTCCTGTGACATTTTCCACTGGTAGCCCAAATTGATTGATAGCAAAATCACTCGCAGCATCTAGTGTAACAAGTGTTCCTCCATTCTCTACAAAACGCTGGAGTGCCAAAGCACCAGACAAACCAAGTCCCCCAACATACTCCGACGGCATCGTACCTTGCTTATTCCCATTAAGAATTTCTTCTTCTTCTTGGTGAGGTAAAACAATAACTTCAAATCTTGATAAGTCTGTTGTCCGTACGTCATCGTCGCTTAGAGTGGTCAAGTCAAATCCATAGGCTTCTAATAACCAACGCGTCCAACCTTCATCCATATTCGCTACCCAGGACTTGTACATTGCTACACGGACACGACTCAACGGATGCATAGAAACAGTGGGAATCTCATCAACCCCAACAAAATCTAGACCTAATTCTGTCGCCAGTGTGTTCAGGTAGTCTTTTGTTCCCGACCTCGATTCAATAAAAATGTCCCCTTTCGGATAAGAACCAAACGGCTCTCCAATCCAATGTAGACTTTCTTCTACTTTGAGCAACCGGTTTACAGCTGTCACCGAAACATTGGAACGATGCGACAACATGTAACCAGCTCTTCCTTCTAAAACGGTGCCCGGTTGCGGTTTAACGTAGTCGTTGAGACCCACAACATCAGCTTCAAACGCAGTGTTAATTCGGTCCACATTTACTCCCATTTGCATAGGAAGGGTCCACCCTGCAATATCATAAGGAGGGTCTGGTGGCCCATCGGGGGTCCGTCTTCGATCTGGATACGTCTGTGGCTCCATTAAATCGATTACATAAGGAAGAAATGCTTGATTTCCCCAGATAACATAGGAACCTGCACCGTACCGTTCGCCTTGAGCCCTAAACGGAGCCTGGGCACGATGGACTTCGACCCCTCCGGTTAAAAGTAGATTTATCAGATTGTCTGCTTCACTCGGATCCCATTGATCAGCCGGCAACACATAGGCCGCTGGTTTTAGACTCTCACCACGTTCAATAGAATCACGACCCATTGAATAAATGTCGTATAACCATTTTTCTCTTAAACTGGAGGCAATATCCAGAACTCCCATCGATGCAGTCAGCGTATAGCGAACCGCATCACTAAGGCGTGATTCCCCACCATTCCACGGATTTGGATAAAAAACATCCGTCGCTGATGTTGGAGCTGCTTGTCCTCTTCTTGGGTTGCCAACAAAGTCCGGCCGTTATTGAGGGTCGTAAAAACGAGCTGTAGGAGCTGGATCTGAGGTTTAAGTGAGGATTGCTATCATATTGTGAAAGTATCGAACTGGCCTCATTCCACCATTCCACCACATCGAGTAAATCATGTCTGAAACTACTCCCGACATGTTTTTCATTGCAAATCGATGTGCCATAGCAGTGCCAACGATATTAACTCCAGTAGTCACGCCAGGATGAATGTTCGGATTCACTGGATCTGCAAAAGGCGGCAAAAAGATTCGTGCCCACGCTGGACCACTCTGATGGTGATTGTAAACAATTTGAGGAAACCACTGCTGATAGAGAACCTCACTTACCGCTCGAGTTTCCGGCATGTTATTCATAAACCAGTCTCGATTGTTATCGTGCCCTACATAGTGATGATACAGTTCTGGCGGTCGCGTAGTCTCAAACGGTGTTCCCAAATTTTTGTGATACCAGTCAGCTACAATATCCAGACCATCTGGATTCATGGAGGGCATAAAAAGGACAATGACATTATCGCGAATCCTCTGCATTTCAAGAGAGTCTTCAGTAACCATACGATATGCGAGAAGAGGCATCATTTGTGAAGGAGCCACTTCTGTCGCATGAAGTCCAGCATCAAGCCATACAATGGCCTTGCCTTCAGATGCGTGTTGGCGAGCCTTCTGTTCATTGATCCTCGCTCGCGCTAACTCTTCACTTATCTTTCGCCAATCCTCAAGTCTACGAAGATTCCCCTCACTAGATATGTACAGAAGCAGCAACGGTTTACCAAGTACGGAACGCCCTATCTCAATGAGTCGAACTCGGCCAGTTGCCGCGTCTAACTGCCGATAATAGCTAACGAGTTCCTTCCACTTCGCCAATTTGTAATCAGCTCCAAGCTCAAAACCTAGAACATCTACCGGGCGAGGTATTTGACCATGACCTGTACTAGAAGCACTTAAAACAGCACTAAAGCACAATCCAATCAATACTGATTTAAATCGCAAAGAAGCCTCCCAAACGCAAAGCTAGAATATAAGAGATTCTATAACACGTAATCTTCGGCAATCGTAGTAATAACGAACTTCTAGCTGCTAAACAAACCTGGTGTTGGGCAACAATTGACAGGTCGCTAGATATTACGCGAAGTCAGCTTCTGAAACGTTTACATATTGGTTCCAGGAAATCGCTTTTAGGTCTTCGGGCCGTTTTCGCCGCAATGCCTCGACCACAGCACGCGCTAGCTGCAAGTCAGTAATCAAAGGGACACTATGATCTACGGCACAGCGACGAATCATGTAACCGTCTGGTCTCCCAAATTCATCAAATTCACGTGGCACATTAATTACAAGGTCAACCGCCTTCGACTCAATTAGTCCGATTGCTGAGCCACTGCCTTCGGTCTTGTTCACAGCAATACAATCAATATTAAGTCCGCCTAACATTTCTGCCGTACCTGGAGTTGCATAGATCGGCAATTGCAACTCCTCTGCAATCACCCTCACCTCTTCTGTAAATGCGTACTTATCAGGCAACGGGCCTAATGACAACAACACTCCAACCTTAGGAAATTGGAAACCGGTGGCAATTAATGCTTGCAACAAAGCTTCATGAAGGTCTTCACCTATACAACCAACTTCCCCGGTACTCGCCATCTCTACTCCCAGCATTGGGTCAGCGCCAACCAAACGAGAAAAAGAGAACATCGGCGCCTTAACTCCAACATAGTCCAGGTCAAGACTATGGTTTTGAACTTCGTTTTTAACACCCAGCATGCGACGCATAGCTTCTGCCGCAAAATTCTGCCCAGTTACCTTTGAAACAAAAGGGAAGCTTCGCGACGCTCGAAGATTGCACTCGATAACTTTGACAGCATTATGTTTTGCCAGAAATTGGATGTTAAACGGGCCAGTAATATCTAAAGCCTTAGATATTTCTTTAGCAATCTTTTTGACACGGCGAATCGTTTCTATATAAAGCTTTTGAGGAGGTAAAACTAGGGTTGCATCACCACTGTGAACACCGGCATCTTCAATATGTTCACTAATAGCCCAAAGGACTATCTCTCCACCATCAGCTACAGCATCCACTTCAACTTCACGAGCATGTGATTCGAATTTAGAAACAACCACAGGATGTTCTTGTGAAACACTCTTCGCTTTCGAAAGAATACGGCGTAGTTCATTGGGTTCATGTGCAACACTCATTGCAGCACCGCTGAGCACATAGCTTGGTCGAACAAGTACCGGAAATCCACCAAGCTGCGAAACAATTAGATCGACCTCGCTTACATCCGTGACATGTGCCCATTGTGGCTGGTCAATACCTAAATCATCCAATAACGCACTGAACTTGCGTCTGTCCTCCGCGCTATCAATATTTTTCGGATGAGTGCCAATGATTGGGGCTCCGGCTTCATGTAACCGCATCGCCAAATTATTAGGAATCTGTCCTCCCATACTTACAACCACGGCGTCAGGTTGTTCCGTTTCAATTACGTCCAAAACTGTTTCTAAACTTATCTCATCAAATATAAGTTGGTCGCACACATCATAATCAGTACTTACTGTTTCCGGATTATAGTTAACCATGATTGTTGCATAGCCAAGTTCACTCGCTGCTTTAATCGCATTGACAGCACACCAATCAAACTCAACACTCGAACCAATTCGGTAAACACCCGAACCCAATACCATGATTTTCTTTTTATTCGAAGACTTCACATCTTGTGATGACGCATGATAAGTCGAGTAAAGATAGTTAGTCTCAGCCGGAAATTCTGCTGCCATCGTATCAATCTGATTAAGATGTGGCCGGATAGAGTGCTTACGGCGAACCTCTCGCATGGTCCCGCGTGGCATTGCCCTAATCTCCTCTAGAGTTTGGTCTGCAAAACCTAGTTTTTTAGCTTTTAAAAGAGTTTCGGGACTGTTATCAGTCCTAAAATCTTCATACATTCCAATGACTGGCTCTAAGGCGCGAAGGAACCACAAATCTATATGTGTCATCTCGTGAATTTCTTCTGGAGACATTCCTTCATTGAGGGCTTTTGCTACTGCGAAAACTCTACGAGGTGTAGCCCGCTTAAGTTCACCGCGCAAATCCTCAAAATGGAAAGCATCGGGATCTAGACCTTTGACACCAATGTCAAGCATCCTCAGACCCTTTTGCAACACTTCCGGAAAAGTCCTGCCTATGGCCATGACCTCCCCCACACTCTTCATCTCACTACCTATATGTTCAACCGCGCCACGAAATTTGGCCAAATCCCACCTAGGCAGCTTGCAAACAATGTAATCCAGTGCTGGTTCAAAAAAAGCCGTTGTACAACGCGTTATCCCATTGGGAATATCTGGAAGTGCATAGCCTAATGCTAACTTCGCAGCAACGTAAGCAAGTGGGTAACCTGTCGCTTTGCTAGCCAGGGCGCTGGAACGTGACAACCGAGCATTCACCTCGATCACTCGGTAATCTGCAGAATTTGGATCGAGTGCATACTGAATATTGCACTCTCCTATTATGCCCAAGTGACGAATTGTCTTAACAGCAACAGTCCGCAAGAGTTGGTATTCTTCATCATTTAGTGTTTGCGATGGAGCAACTACAATCGACTCGCCTGTATGGTTCCCCATAGGATCGAAATTTTCCATATTGCAGACTGTGACACAGTTGTCCCTAGAATCACGTACAACCTCGTATTCGATTTCCTTCCAACCACGAAGGTACTCTTCAACAAGAACTTGTTTAACTCCACCAGAAAACGCCCGTTTCAACCCTTTATCTAGATCCACTTCACTTTCGACTACACCACTGCCTTTGCCGCCAAGCGCAAACGCCCCACGCAGCATAACAGGGAGGCCAATTTCTTTAGCAGCCTGACGTGCCTGCTCGAAAGAATCACAAGCTCTGAGCCGAGCAACTTTCACTCCAATCTCACCCAAACGGTCATTAAACTTCTGTCTATCCTCAGTATCTTCGATAGCTTTGACCGTCGGGCCTAAAACACGGATGTCTAATTCATCAAGGATGCCACTACGACTTAACTCGAGTCCGCAATTCAGTGCGGTTTGACCTCCAAAAGCAAGGAGAATTGCATCCACACCTTCTTTCTTAGCTATTTCAAAAACCACCTCGGGTGTCACTGCCTGCAGATAAATACTGTCCGCCAAACCCACGCTTGTCTGAACTGTTGCGATATTTGGATTTACAAGAACTGTTTGCACGCCTTCTTCACGAAGAGCTTTCAGAGCTTGAGAACCAGAATAGTCAAATTCGCCCGCCTGACCAATTTGAAGAGCACCCGAACCAAGTACAAGTGCACGCTTAGGTTTGTTAGGTAGATAAACGCCGTACATCTTAGTCCTGCTTCAAGTTCTCAACACTTTTAAGAAAGTCGTCAAACAAAAAATCCGTGTCGTTAGGGCCTGGTCTCGCTTCCGGATGAAACTGCACACCAAAATGAGGTTTGTGACGATTCCGAATCCCCTCGTTAGTCCCATCGTTTACATTTACAAACCACGGATCCCAGCCATCTTGAAGCGATGCCCCATCAACAGCATAACAAAGATTTTGACAGGTAATGAAAGAACGGCGAGTAACAAAATCCAGCACTGGTAGATTGAACCCGCGATGCCCATAAGGTAGCTTGTACGTTACTCCTCCAGCTGCAAGAGCAAGAATCTGATTACCGAGACAAATTCCAAAGATTGGCCTAGTAAAGGTCTTTACTAGTGTTCGTATTTGCTCAACGAGACCAGTTAAATGCCTAGGGTCGCCCGGACCATTGCCGATCACTATACCATCCACACCTCTCGCTTCGTCCACTAAATCGTGATGCCATGGTACACGACGCACGCTTGCCCCTCGTCCCAACAAAGAGCGCACCATATTGTCCTTCGCTCCAACATCAACAAGCAAAATTCGACAACCATCACCTAGATAATCGATCGGCTGGTTGGGAGCAACAGTGCGAAAAACTTCCTGTTCCATATCCACTGCATCCGCCTCATCTTGCGCCTCTTTTAAGGACATCTCTGCAGGAAAAAGCCAGCCCAACATCGTTCCATACTCCCGCAATCGACGAGTCAATCGTCTTGTATCAGCACCGGTGAAGCCAGGGACACCACTCGCCTCAAGCCATTCTCCAAGAGAACGTTCTCCTGCTCGATGACTATGATCTGATACGTAGTTCTGAACTACAAGACCCTGAACCTGTATCTTTTCCGATTCAAACGGCTCACTCAAACTTCCCTTTTCTCTCGGAAATGGCACACCGTAATTTCCTACCAAAGGGTATGTACTAACCAGTATCTGCCCACAATATGATGGATCTGTGAGCGTTTCTACGTAACCGCTCATAGCTGTATTGAAAACCACTTCCCCCCGAACTACACGTTTCGATCCAAAGGAGAAGCCTTCTATGACTGTCCCATCTTCTAAGGCCAATTTCACCCTCTCCTCAGCCAAAGAAGGCTTTGGGGCAGCTTTAGCTTGGTGAATCTCTGTATTAGAACCCACTTTTCTTTCCCAATTCATAAACGCAAAGTATCATATCGTTCTATACTAATTTTAATTTAACAAAACACCAAACCTAGTGAGGTAAGGTCACATTTCACTATGATAAATAGAACTTCGTTTTTTCAGAAACTAAATGAGCGGAAGGCACCCATTGGAGTTGTTGGCCTTGGTTATGTTGGTTTATCTCTAGCAGTGGCCCTAGCTAAAAAATTTCGTGTCATTGGTTACGACGTATCTTCCGAACGGATTTCACTGCTAAGCCAAGGGATAGATCCATCCAAAGAAATCACTTCTGGTGAATTAGCCAGTATAGAGATCCAATACACTGCTGACTCAAGCGTCCTGCAACAAACGCCATTTATCATCATCGCGGTCCCTACACCCATTGACGAAAAGAATACACCAGACTTAACTCCCCTCATAGAAGCATCGAAAACTATCGGGAAACACCTAAGTAAAAACAGTATCGTCGTTTTCGAGTCCACTGTTTACCCTGGTGTGACAGAAGAAATCTGTGGGCCCGAGCTAGAGGATTCATCGGGATTAAAAGCAGGATTTGATTTTTTTCTAGGTTATTCACCAGAGCGCATTAATCCAGGAGATCGTGCTAGGACTGTTACTCAAGTAGTGAAGATCGTTTCCGGACAAACAGAAGAAACTCTTGATATCATTGCAGAGGTCTACGGGGCAATTGTAGAAAAAGGTGTTCACCGAGCAAGCTCTATTAGAGTCGCCGAAGCCGCAAAAGTGATTGAGAACGCACAACGTGACATCAACATCGCTTTTGTAAATGAGTTAGCAATGATTTTCCACAAAATGGGCCTTGACACACGTGAAGTGCTTCAAGCCGCTGAAACAAAATGGAACTTTCTGCCGTTTCGCCCTGGACTTGTCGGAGGTCATTGCATAAGTGTCGACCCCTATTATCTAACTTTTAAAGCTAAGTCAGTCGGACACAATCCGCAAACTATTTTATCCGGACGACAATTAAACGATGGTATGGGACGTTGGGTCGCTCGCAAATTAGTGGAAATATTAGAGTCTCAGAACCAGCGAGTAGAAAACACTAGGATACTAATTTGTGGTCTAACGTTTAAAGAAAACGTCACTGATGTACGAAACTCTCGTGTTAAGGATATTATAGACGAGTTACACAAGTTCAAAATAGAAATCGTAGTCTATGACCCTCATGTAAATAAGGAAGTTGCCGAAAAAGAATTCGGGGTTCCGAGCGCTACTGATCAGGAGCTAATTGATTTCGATGGTGTGATTTTTGCCGTTGCACACGATGAGTTTCGGAATCTGGCCTCTTCAGATATCGCCGCAATGATGCGCCACCAACAAGCGCCTTTATTAGATCTCAAGTGGCTGTTTAACCGAGATGTCATCGAAAGGGCAGGCATGCTGTATTGGGCTCTATAGCCAACTCTTCAAGACAACAAATGCACCACCAATATAGTCGTAAAAACATCATTACTATTTTATTTTTCTTTATTGCTATCCTCTTTCTTACTAAAGGATTGAGACTTGCGACTTATTCGCCACCATCTTCCGATAATTACATTTGGGGATCTTTTCATAACCACTCTTCTCTTTCAGATGGTTTAGGTTCTATCAACAAGGTTGCCAAAGAAGCTCGACGATCGGGACTTGGTTTCGTACTACTCAGTGACCACGGGACCCCTCACCCTAGAGCCAGCTTGATTGACCAAACTATTGAAGGTGTAAAAATTATTGGTGGGTCGGAAGTAAGTATTCCAGAAGGCCATCTAATCGCCGCCAACATTAAAACCTTCCCCAAATACAAACTTCCACCATATCCACCTGATGCTGTCTCTGATGTACGTAAGCTGGGGGGATTTACGGTCATCACTTACCCTGACGATCCAAAATACCAGTGGAACTATTGGGGAAAGGATTTACAACCAGATGGCATTGAGATCATCAACATTACATCATACCTTCGGACAAGCTCTCTCCCCGTATTAGTGGACCTGTTACTCTTCTCTTGGTTCAATCCTAGTTATTTCATCAGAAGCTTTACCTACCCAGAGCATGCAATTGATCGTTGGGATAGTCTGCTCACTTACGGTGAAGTGTCTGGATTTTACTCCACAAACGCACACGGGGGCATTAATATCTTTGACCACCTCTCCGTTCCTGTACCGTCTTATCTCCAAGCATTTTCGATAGTCGGTCTCGGCATTGAACTCAAACATCGTAACGACCCGGTCAAAGCGATTCGTGAAGGAGATTTTTTTTCGGTCATTCGTGCAGCTGGAGAGCCTGAGCGCTTTGATTTTTTCAGAGAGAAGCAAAATATCCATGTCGCTGTGGAAACCATAGGCTCGACGCCTCGCATCGTCTTAAAACGAAATGGCCACATTATTTCTGAAACAACTACTCCTAGATTGATTCAACCTGAAGAACCAGGGGTATATCGAGCAGAGATCTATTTAGAAGACCACGCACTATTACCAACAAATGTCCCTTGGATCTTATCTAATCCTATCTTCATCGACTTTGAAACGTTGCCAACAAAATCAGAAGAATTCAATTGTAATAATCCAAAATTAATAGACTTAAAGAATCTTGAAGTAGAGAAAGACTCTGAATCAACGGCGATGTCAACCGTCAACACTGCTAACGAATTAGAACTTCAGTACCATTTATCACAAACAACGACTATGAACACCGACCGATGGGTTGCTTTGTCCATGCGACGTTCCTTAGACCTTTCATCGTTTAAAGGCATTTATATTAAAGGTACTTCTTCAGAACCAATGAGATATCAATTCGAGGTTCGTTCAGGAGCAACCAGTCACTTCACAAACTTCAAATTAACCCCGCAACTACAAGCCGTTGCAATTCCCTGGAACCGCTTCTACAGAACTTTTGGCTCACGTGAAACACCTCTATTGTCTGCACTCGATTCTTTGTTTGTATCAGTAAATACTGCAGTTTCAATCACCGGATTTTCGTCAAGCATGAAACTGCTCAAGCTCGGGTTTTGTTATTAAAAATAAAGCACTAAAGGTCACACTTCATCCGACAGAAACTTGTCTATTTTTGCTACAAGAACCGCTGCATTGTCTGGTGTTAAATTTGTAGGAGCCCAATTAAAATCCAGACGCTTCGTTTCAAAACAAGGAATAATATGAAAGTGAACATGAAAAACTGACTGCCCCGCTTCAGGTCCATTGTTTTGAAGGAGGTTATAAGCAGATGAGCCGGACGCTGCCATCACTGCTCGACAAATTCGCGGAAGTGCCCGCCAAATAGCTGCTGCAGC
>CAZFLB010000176.1:0-17832 GCA_964518945.1 uncultured Acidobacteriota bacterium
GTTCTGATAAATATATTGCTCCACAACTTTAGGAACTAAAAACCGAACTGTTTCTTTTCTACGCACTAACCTCCGAATCTCCGTAGATGAAATAGGTAACATACTCTTTCTGACAACAAAGATACCCTCTGTTTTCTGATAGGAGACAGTTTTACCGCCCAACCCCAAATCCACTACACGATCGCGGATCTTGTTTGGTAGTATATCAAGCGCTTGGTCGATCTGTTTTCCTGGGCGCTCGTACACGACGAAGGAGTATTTCTCAGTGAGTTCTTGCCACCTTTTCCATGTACGAATCTCACCAAATGCATCCGACCCCATTATGAAATAGAGAAGCGTATCTGGCCACTCACCATGAAAATCAACCAATGTGTCAAACGTAAAGGAAAGCCCACTTCGCTCCACCTCAGCTCGGGATATTTCAAACTTCTTCTCTTTTTCTAGTGCAGCTTCAAGCATGCCGACCCGGTGAATAGCATCAGTGACTCCTAAATCCTGCTTATGAGGAGGATTGGCTGCAGGAACAAATAGCACTCTATCTAAAGACATTAATTGAAGAGCTATTTCAGCAGCTCGAAGATGCCCAAAATGAATCGGGTCAAAAGTTCCACCCAGTACACCGACTCGACTCACATCACTCCCGAATAGACAAATTGACGGTACAGAACCTCTACCATATCCTGACATCCTTTGCCCGTTACAGCCGAAACCGAAAAAAAGGGTAGCTTGAGCCTTTTTGCAGCATCCTGAAGTGACAACAATCGTCTATCGTCTTGAAGAATATCTATTTTGTTTGCGCTAACTGCTGCTGGTTTTTGCGACATGCTTTCACCAAAAGCTTCAACTTCATTCAACAATGTTCTCAAATCCTCAGCAGGCTCTCGTTCCGAGGCTTCCGATACGTCTATAAAATACAACAGGCACCCAGTACGACTTAAGTGCTTCAAAAAACGGTGACCGAGTCCTACCCCAGCGCTTGCTCCTGGCACCAGCCCTGGAACATCGGCAAGGACAAACGAGCTTTGATCCCCTACCTCAACAACTCCCAATTGTGGAGAAATTGTCGTAAACGGATAATCTGCTATCTTCGGCCTAGCCGCACTGACACGGGAAATGAAAGTGGACTTACCCGCATTAGGAAAACCAACGAGTCCTACGTTTGCAAGCAAACGAAGTTCCAAACGAAGTTTCCTGCATTCACCCAAGGAACCGTCCTCCGAATTGCGAGGTGCTCGATTTGTCGACGTTGCAAATGACGAATTCCCGCGTCCGCCTCTCCCGCCTCTCCCAACGAGCAAACGTTGACTCTCGTCCGTTAGGTCACCAACTACCTGATTAGTAACTGCGTCCAAAACAACCGTGCCTAACGGAACAATTAACTCAATGTCCTTACCATTCCGGCCTCGTTTATCAGAGCCCTCACCATTGCGACCACGCTCCGCTTGATACAAGGGTTTATATCGATACTCAGCAAGTGTGTTTTTCTGAGAACTCGCAACAAACCAAACAGATGCTCCATTCCCACCCGAACCGCCGTCAGGACCTCCAAATGGAACGTGTTTTTCCCTTCGAAAGCTTACAGCCCCGTTTCCGCCACGACCAGCACGAACCTCGAGAACAACCTCGTCGACCCACATTGAAACATCATCTCCCTGGCCATACAGAAGAAGAAACAGATTTAACGGATGAGCTAGACTTTATCTTTTAGTATCGGAGATACATTAATTCGCGTGCGACGACGATTCAATGTGGATGAACCGGCCCCTCTGGCCACGATTTTGAAATTCCACAATACCATTCGCTTTCGCAAAGAGAGTGTCATCTTTGCCGCGTCCAACATTTCTCCCTGGTTTGAAACGCGTACCTCTTTGGCGAACAAGGATTGTTCCACCCGTAACTGTTTGTCCACCAAACGCCTTTACTCCAAGCCTCTGAGCATTACTATCACGCCCATTACGAGAACTTCCTTGACCCTTTTTGTGTGCCATATTGAGCTCTGTCCCGTAAACCCTTAGCTCTCGATAGCCTCTACGGTCACAGCGGTAAAAGCTTGTCGGTGACCACGAGTACGTCGATACTGTTTCCTGCGCTTCTTTTTAAAGACAAGAACTTTTCTTCCTTGACCCTGCTCAGTAACAACCGCCCTAACCATGGCTCCTTTAACATATGGTTTACCAAAAGCGAGTTCACCATCACGGCTGATTAGCATAACTTTATCGAAGTTCACTATTTGACCAACTTCGGCTTCAAGCTTCTCAACCCTGAACTTATTTCCAACAGCCGCTTTGTGCTGTTTTCCGCCTGTTTCAATAATTGCGTATACCAAAATTCTTTTCCGTTTCTACCGATCTTATTACTATACAAAGACTTGTTCTAAGTGTCAATATTCCAGGTTCGTCACCAAGTATCAAGGAATTCAAATAACTATGCCACGCCATAATGCTTAGATTTACCTTTATCGACTAAAAGCCGAACCCTACCCAAAAATTGGTTTTCCAATCATCCAAAGTAGTAACAAAATCGGTAAGTTTGGACCAGTTAATGTTCATCGGCAAACCAAAAAAATTAAATGAAAGCCCAATCCCGTAAGAAGCAACCGCATCACCTAAACCAGGACCTTCCGAAATACATATAGATGTTCCCGCTGGTCCACAACGAGCACCAAGCGAAGAAACTCGTCGATCACGACCAATAAGCTGAAATGTCTGGTCCAAATAACTTGTACCGCCAACATCTAGGAAAAATATACCTCGCATAGGACCAAATAGACCGATAGGAGTAATCGCTGCATCAATTATAGGAAAACGTAGCTCAGCGTTAGCAAAAAAACCCTTGTTCCCTACAAACGATTGATATTCGAATCCCCTCATATCCCCATTACCACCGAACCAAAAAATGTCAGGGTTATCACCCTGACTCCATAAACCACGAAAGCGAAGTGCAAGAAGACTGGCAGAGGTCAACTGAAAATATTTTCGTGCGTCGACGTCAATGGTCTGACGCGTAAGAAATGGACCTCCTGGAGAAATGCTTACCCCTGCGTATAAAGTACTCCCAGCTATGGGGCCAAAATTTCGAAAACGGGTCGTTTCCTGAACGAACGCAGCTCCTAATGGAAGTATCGTGCCGTTTGGAAAGCGCTGTTCCAAAATTCGCTGAAATTGGACAAACTGATCAGGAGAAAAGCCATACCCTAATGGGTTGTATACAGGATCTAGGCTAGGATCTTCGAAACGAGTCCGCTGTCGAATAAGGCCGGTAGATAACTCAAAACGGCGAAATCGACTCAATGGATATACCGAAGATAGTGTGCCACCCGTTTGCCGGATTGTAGAGAGAGCACCCTCTCTAGAAAAATAGGGAGTAAAGCTAAACGGTGATGTGAAGAAAAAACTGGTTGTATCAAATCCCGAAACAGAATATTGGAGTCTTCCGGAACGATTGGTGTAACTTCCAACGTAGTTACGAAACTCACGCACTGACAGAGCTACAAATGTAAAATTCTGATCCCCAAGCACATCTGAAAAGCTAATGCCTGAACCACCAAAAAAATCACCTCCAGACGTAACTCCCACGTTAATCGGAGGTGCACCATCGATGAAAAATTTCTCAAAAGTTCCCTTCGGACGCTTATTTTCCGCAATAATCTGATGGCTTACTGGTGCCACGAAATCGATGACTGGTCCTTTTGTGCGTACTATCTGATCTGAAGTTATTTCCTTTAAGGGCTCATCTATAGGAATACGATAGAGTCCGTAATTTCCCTTGTAGTAGCTTGTAAACAAAAGGGCCTCATCCCCTGTCTTCCCATCACTCACTAAAGATGGCGTAAAGTTGGCACCTAGAACGTCTGTATATTGAAGAATGTCACCAGTTTCTAAATCCATCGAACGAAGGTTGTAGATATCATCATCCTCATTTGATGCATAAAACATCACCCGTCCATCATCTGAAAATGAAGGGGTTACGTCATCGTAAGTGCCAAATGTGACTTGCTCTTTCTCTGAATGATCAGAAAGTTGCAAGCGATAAATCTTGTCGTGACCACTAATTCGCCGGCTATAGTACAACCACTCTCCATCTGGAGTAACTGTTGGAAACTTGTCAAAAAAATTGTCGTCGGTTACATTCTCGAAACGTTCTGTTTCTAAATTTACACGCCAAACATCACTGATCCCGTCTTGAAGAGCTGTGAAGTAAACCCACTCTCCTTTCGGATCAACATGAGGGAAAAGTGCGCGGTCTATAGGTATCTCTATACGCTTAACTACGGATTCATCCAGCACATTGACAACAATGAGAGCACGTCTCTTTTCATATCGCCCAAAGAAAACAACGTGGTCACCATCCGGAGTCCAAGCAATATTACGTCCAATCAGAGAATCCTCACCTATCAGTCCAACGATGTTTTCAAAGGTTCCGGTATATCCAGGTGTAAGATTCTTGATAATCGAGCCGTCTTCAGTAGATAGCAAGATGATATCGAATTCTCCCTCTTTTTGATTAACACTCATTACAGCAATGATTTCTTTAGATGGTGAGGGCACAGCAGACAACGCAGCTATGAAATTACCCCTCCGAGGGCTCGGTGACATATCGAGACTGTAATCATCAGGAATTTCTTTATCACGGTAGGGCTTGAATCTATCTACAAGCCACCGCTTCCATTCACGGTAGAATTCCTCTGGCTTAAGACGAAAAGCCTGTTCATATACCTCAGCGTCAACACCACCAACAACGGCGCGCCGGAGCGCAAAGATAAACTGTCGAACGCCTTCCTTACCATAACGCTCTTCCATGAACTCAAAAACAGAAGAACCAAAGCTATAAGCTGCTCTCGCAAAGCCCACATTTAAAGCTTCAAACGTCGGTATTTGATCGGTAACAGCCGCATCACGAATAACCATGAGATCAAGGGTGTCCCACTCATCTTCCATATAGGTCGCCATGCCTTCGTCGATCCAAACCGGAACTGAGCGTCGAATAAGCCCTCGCGGGATGATATCGAACTGAAAAATATGGGTAAGTTCATGTACAAATAACTCTTGAAGCTCGTCTGGTGGGTTATCTATTGGAATCACCATCCTGTCCCTCGCGGGCTCTGCGAAGGCACCGACCCCTTCTGGAATTTCAATAGGAAACAAGTTCGTCTGAGCGAACTCTGAAAAGGTTTTATATAAGATCAGAGGTATAGGAAATGAAATTTCATGCTTAAGGTCATTAGAAACTTTTTCATACGCACTCTCAGCATAACTAACAAGCCGACCTAACTCCTGTTCGAACTCAGGGTAATAATAAATCTCGTAGTGAGGAGACCTGTACACCTGCCACTTGTGTTTATCCCACTTAACTTTATTCTTTCCGTAAAACTGCGTATAGCCATATTGACCAACCGCATTAGTCGAAAACGAAACAAAAATCACTAAAACCGCAAGCGCCTTTGCAAAAATATTTATCAAACTCTTTTTCATAGGTTACCTCGGGTCACGTGATTGACACCCCATCGTGGACAAGTGACTCGTCTCGACAACCCGGCACTGGACAGTAGCGAGAACGAAAACACAGCCGCTCCTCATCATCTAGCCATTTTGCAAAACAAACATAAAATGATTTGGTCGGCACCATAATCACTTCAAAAGTATTCTCGTACCTCGAAAAGTCTGCGGGGAGAGAATACTAAGAAAATTTGGCAGAAGTCGATCCATAAGCTCGAAGTAAGAACTTAATGCTGATACCGGTTCGTCGCGTCCGTAAATAACTTCCTCAGTAAATCGCTCACGATGGATAGTATCCCCTGTTTCACTATCAATGAAATAGAATTCCGCATTCAAAGTGAACCCAGTTCTTTCTTGAAAAGCCTGCCTTCTTTGTAGTTGAGGCCGGTTGAAAGCATCTCTAACATAGCGATCACGTCGAGTATATCCAGAGCGAGATTCCGAACCGAAACGCAACTTACCCGTTACGACAAGAGGGTTTTGATATTCTTCTCCGATTTCTCGCCAATGGCTTTGATCTTCTAGCAACTTATCTTGTTCTAGATCAATCCACTCCTGCTGTGAAATATCCTCTTCCCCTTCGGCACGTGCTTGTTCTTCTATCTGCCTAAACTGTTCGAGCAGACCAGCTTCCATAAGAGTTTGCTCTGAAAAGTCGCCAAGAGGATCAATTTCTGCATCGAGAACTTCTACTCGCGAACGCATCCGCAACTGATTACGCAAAAGGCGAACGGTTTCAGAATCAAGATCGAGACGCTCATCTGTCTGCGTTGTGAAAGAGGCAACCAAAATTCGATTGTATTTTGAGAGATCCAGTTTCGCATCAATAGGAACTTCAATAGGAACCTCAATGTAGGAACTACATCCACTTCCTACTACAACTAAGCCAAACAGTACAAATACAACCCAGGCAGAAATAGATACTGAGCCGTCTTGCTTAGTTCCGAGACGAACGTTGCTCACTGCGTTTTTTTCTCTCATAGGCTTCCATAAAAAGCTCATAGTTCTGAAGGATATATAGGTTGTTAGAGTCTATTTCAAGGGCCTTCTCATACTCCTCATTTGCCAACTCAAACTTACCTTCTTGCTCGTAAGCTACCGCAAGATTATTACGAGCACTCGCATTATTCGGATCTAGCTCTACTGCTTTCTCCCAGCGATAAACCGCCTCTTGCCAAAGACCGCGCTGCGCAACATCGATCCCAAATTCAACCTGTTGCTTAGATTCTTTTTCCCGGTCATCATAAGCAAAGGACAGCGGGACACAAAGAAAGAGAAGTAAGGCTGTTTGAATAGACGAATAGGGAAGAAAATTCAAATTCATCTCAATGGTACTGCGATTCAAGAGACCCCATAAATCAAAAACTGGTCAAGAGTGTAGTTATGGTAGCGTACCCCCCACACTCGTGCAAGAATCAACTTTCGGAGTTCTTGTTGCGTTGTTTTCCTCCGTGAATGTGTTTCACCTAGAGTTCTACCACAACCATGTTCAGAGCCTGCCTAGAGAAAGTGTGTTTTCGGCCAGTTGAAGCTCAGGGAGCCTCCGTAAACTCAGAAAACAAATCAACCCGACTGTCTCCTTTTCGTGCCCGTGTAGTTAACCGAATATTAAGCGCCATCCTTCATGCCACCATCATTAACTGTTGGAACTTCCAACAGTGTTGAGATGAGCCTTGAAATAGTACAAGCTTTTGTTTCGGTAGAGTACGTTTATAATAATCCTAAATGAACCTTTAACAGCAATGTCTAAAGTAACGCTTTAGATATTGTCCTGAAGCCACCTTGACACCTATAAGATTATGTTGCTAGATTATTTAGTGAAAATGAGGCTTCTATAAAAAAATGGGGAAATCACTAGTAATCGTAGAATCACCTGCAAAGGCCAAGACTATAAATAAAGTCCTCGGGCGCAACTTTGTGGTTCGCGCTTCCATGGGACATGTCCGAGATCTTCCTAAAAGTAAGCTTGGTGTGGACGTCGAACATGGATTCATACCGGATTATGTAGTTATTCCAAAAAAACAGAAAGTTCTATCAGACTTAAAACATGAGGCGCAAAAAGTAAAGGCTATCTATCTAGCACCTGATCCGGACAGAGAGGGTGAAGCAATTAGCTTTCACTTGGCAGAAGAACTCGTCCGTAAAGACACCAAAGTCTATCGAATTCGTTTTAACGAGATCACAAAAAATGCTATCCAACAAGCGATTAAGACACCCCTCGAGATCAACAAAGATAAAGTAGATGCGCAACAAGCTCGTCGAGTACTAGACCGCCTTGTGGGATATCAAATCTCTCCACTGCTTTGGGACAAAGTTCGTCGTGGTTTATCTGCTGGCCGAGTTCAATCCGTGGCATTACGCATCGTTTGTGAGCGCGAACGTGAAATTAAAGCTTTTCAATCCGATGAATATTGGTCCATCCACATGGATTTGCAGGCAACTGCCCCCCCTGTCTTCGAAGCAAAGGTCACGAAAAAAAATGGTAAAACCATCGAACTCAAGGACGAGGCTTCAACACTTTCGGTCGTGGCAAACCTAGAAAAAAATGATGTTACAGTATCAAAAGTAACCGCCAAAGAAAGACGCCGGAATCCAGTCCCACCTTTTATTACCAGCAAACTTCAGCAGGAGGGCGCTCGAAAGCTCGGGTTCACTGCTAAACGAACGATGATAGTTGCTCAGAGGCTCTACGAAGGCATAGAGCTCGGCGACGAAGGCCCCATCGGCCTTATTACTTACATGCGTACCGATTCAACCAGAGTCGCAAACGAAGCGATTGCTGAAGTACGTGAATACATTAATGAACGCTATGGGACAACACTTTTGCCAACAAAACCTACAGTCTACAAAAGCAAAAAAGGCGCCCAAGATGCCCATGAAGCAATTCGACCAACATCAGCTTTCCGAGACCCGGATTCTGTTGCACCATACTTAGATCGTGATGAAATCAAGTTATACAAGCTGATTTGGAACAGGTTTGTCGCTTCACAAATGTCTCCTGCAATTTTTGACGAAACCATAATTGAAATCACCTGCGGTCAATACACTTTACGAGCGAGAGGTTCCGTACTTAAATTCAAAGGTTTTCTTGCGGTTTACGAAGAAGGCAAAGATGAAGATCCTTCTAAGAAAGTATCTGAAAATGAAACACCAACTAAAGCTGATGGGTCAAAAGAACTGCCTCAATTAAACGAAGGGGAGCTTTTGAAAGCTATTAAGATCAAACCCGAGCAGCACTTCACTCAGCCGCCAGCACGGTTCACAGAAGCTTCTCTCGTTAAGGAACTGGAAGAAAAGGGCATTGGCAGGCCTAGCACTTACGCAAGCATACTCTCCGTTCTTATTGACCGGGAATATGTCAACAAAGTTGAAAGAAAATTTGTTCCGACAGAACTAGGGCATCTCGTCACTGATCTCCTCTTAGAAAGCTTTGCAGACATTATGGAAACTGCATATACAGCTCGCATGGAGGAACTTCTAGACGAAATCGAGGACGGGAAAGCTAACTATCTTACAACCATTGACGATTTTTACAAGAAATTCAGCAAAGACCTCGAACAAGCCAAAGAGAAAATGACAAATGTCAAAGCAATGGAAGTCGAGACAGAAGAAATTTGTGATAAATGCGAAAACAAAATGGTTATTAAATGGGGTCGCTTTGGTCATTTTTTAGCTTGCTCAGGCTACCCGGATTGCCGAAATACACGTGAAATCCAAACTCACATTAACAAAGAATCTGAAGAAACAGATTCCGTAAACAGTGAAACATGCGAAAAATGCGAACGTCCTATGGTTTTAAAGAAAGGACGGTACGGACAATTTCTTGCCTGTTCTGGTTATCCAGATTGTAAAAACACGCGACGTATCTTGCGCAGCGAAGATGGAACACTCGAAACCAAAAAAGATCAGCTTTTAGACGAACTTTGTCCAAAATGTAACAACCAACTTGTTATAAAAGTTGGTCGTTATGGAGAGTTCACTGCATGTAGCGCTTATCCAGAGTGCAAACACATCAAGCAAAAAGAAGTAGGCCTTACGTGCCCCAAAGACGAATGTAAGGGACAGGTAGTCGAGAGGCGATCACGCCGTGGAAAACTGTTCTACGGATGCAGCCAGTACCCTAGTTGTGATTTTACTAGCTGGCACATGCCTGTAAAAGAACCTTGCCCAAACTGCGGTTATCCTGTTCTGTTTGAAAAAAGCACCAAACGTGATGGCGCACATCTCGCTTGTACTCAAGATGGCTGCAACTACAAAGAAAGTCGTGAAGTTATCGAAAAACCCGATTTTGATCGAGAAACAGTGAAGGCATAACACCTCTGGTGTCGCTTAACAGCATATGGTGCCGACATCCGAAAATAGTTCGACTTGAGCGTTGAAGTAACCGTCATCGGAGCAGGCTTGGCAGGCGTCGAGGCCGCTTGGCAAATTGCGGGCCAAGGGATTCCAGTTACGTTATATGAAATGCGCCCCCGTACTAAAACCGCAATACATCGCACCAAACAGTTTGCCGAACTGGTTTGCAGTAACTCATTGCGGTCTAATCATCTTTCTACAGCGCATGGGCTTCTCAAAGAAGAAATGCGTCTCCTAGGATCACTCATCTTAAAGGAAGCAGATGAATGCCGTGTTCCGGCAGGGCAAGCCCTTGCTGTAGACCGAGACGCTTTTGCAAAGGCTGTCACAACTTCTATAAAAGCTTCATCTTTAATCCGAGTCGTACGAGAGGAAATCACTGATATTCCAAGCAACGGAATTGTAATCGTGGCAACTGGCCCCTTAACTTCTCCCTCTCTTTCAAAGTCGATCGCAAAATTCACTGGATATAACCATCTCTATTTCTACGACGCATTAAGCCCTGTTATAGATGTCGAAACGATCGATCACTCGATCACCTTTCGTGCGTCTAGATACGGAAAAGGCGGAAATGATTACATCAATTGCCCGATGAACCGAAAAGAGTATCAATTGTTTTACGATGCCCTAATAGACGCCTCCACTGTAGATTTACATGAAATTGATAAAACCGATGGCATACCTTATTTCGAAGGTTGTCTCCCGATAGAGGTGATGGCGAAGCGTGGCGTTGATACTCTTCGTTTCGGCCCCATGAAACCGGTCGGACTTGTTGACCCTAGGACCCAAAACGAACCCTATGCTGTTGTACAACTACGTCAAGATGACCTTGCAGCAACTCTCTACAATATTGTTGGGTTTCAGAATCAACTTAAGTGGTCCGAGCAAAAGCGCATATTGAGAATGATTCCAGGCTTAGCAGAAGCAGAGATAGTTCGATTTGGAATGATTCATCGGAATACATATATCAACTCCCCAAAAATTCTTTTTCCTTCGCTACAGACACAAATAAGAAAGAATTTGTTTTTCGCTGGGCAACTTGCAGGTGTTGAAGGATACACAGAGTCTGCAGCGTCAGGACTCATTGCTGGAAAAAATGCCGCTGCCCTCTCAGTTGGCAAACCAATCCCTATTCTCCCAAAAGAGACTGCCATTGGTTCTCTCTGCCATTACATCGCTCATGCCAAGCAGAAAGACTATCAGCCTACCAATATATCCTTCGGACTCTTACCGCCGCTAGTTACACCTATCAAAAACCGTCGCCTACGCAAAGAAGCAATGGTGAGTCGATCTCTCACGAAACTCAATCAGTTCATCGCTTCAAACAACTGACATATGGTAATCTAGTAAATCAAATTTAAAATTCTCGTAAATAATTGCATTAAAGTTACTTACTGAAGATTTCTTTTTTTAGCAAATGTGATCTTGGTCACCATCATCTCAAAATTCGTATGGCAAACTCTCTCTGTAATGGACGAAAGGGGGAACACACAATGAACAGCATTTTTAATTTGATAGGGACTTTCGCTTTGGTAGCCAGTCTGGTGCCATCAAATCTTGAAGCACAGGGAAAAATTCGTGTTGCCATTTGGGATTTTGAAAACAACTCCGAGCGGAGGTGGTGGTTTTCCAGTGATTTGGGACCCGCTGCACGCAACAATATCGACACTGCCTTTGCGGATAGCGACATTTTATCAGCCAAATTTAGTGTTATTGAGAGAGAAAAACTCAATCTCGTTCTCAAAGAACAGGGTTTCTCTACCTCTGGCGGTCTAGACCAACAAACAGCTGCCAAAGTCGGCCAAATCTTGGGAATAAAATACATTATTACTGGAGGTATCGACAAGTTTTCAATTAATACAACCAAAGGTGGTTTCCGCGGTATTGGCGGCCGTTTTACTAGAGCCGAGGCTAAGATCAATCTTCGCCTGATCGATACAACGACCGCCGAACGAGTCGTCTCTGTTTCAGCCGAAGGTAACGTGAAAAAGGGCGGTGGTTTTTTTAAGGGTGCAAGCTTAAGCCACGACGCGGAGTGGGGTATTGCGAGCGAAGCAATAGAAAAGACATCCTCTCAGGTTGTTGCTGAATTCGAGAAGCATAAAGGGCTCAACAACCTGAGTGCAAGCGGCAGTATGGCAGGTTTAGAAGGCAAAATTATCAAGGTGACTTCTAATCGTGCTTGGATAAACATGGGAGAGATGTCCGGGATAAAAATTGGAGACAACTACACTGTAATGTCTGTCGGAGAACCATTAGTCGACCCCGATACCGGACAAGTATTAGGAGTGGACGAGAGTGAAACCGGTCATGGAGAGATAGTAGAGGTTCAGAGTCGTTTTTCAATCATGACCTTCACTGGAACTGCTAATGCTAAAGATGTCGTTCGCAAACAATAATCTCCTCATCCATTTTGGCTGATGGTCTCTAAGCAGTAACTAATTTTTGCTATGAGACCATTGCCAAAAACTATTTTCCTCGGTTATCACCTGACCAATAAACTATCAGAGCATCTGCAAAATTGGATGCAACAACACGTGACCGTTCTTTTAACTTTCCACGTCCCAGTCGGATATCGAAAGATACCAGTTCAGGAGAAAGCGTTATTGTTTTTTTGAAGTGACGAGAACTCCCAATAGCTGCAATCGCGTAAGTACGGATAACAAAGTTCGTTTCAAACTGTCGCTCCGCTCGAACTTCAACTTCTTCTACTGTCAACTTAAGTACCACATCCGGTCCGAGAGAAGGTTGAATGGGTGGAAAACGGCGCTTCCGCAACGCATCGAACATCCCTCGTTTTAGCATTGTGCAACCGTCGCGCAATCCCTTACAGGTAACTGCCACAGCAGGCCTTTTAGGAAGATTAATGACCGGCTGTAAGTTTCGTTCGTCTCTGACAACGCGACTCGCAGTTCGTTTTGAAACAGCTGGAACTGATGTAGAGGGAGAACCAGTTATAGATTTCTCTGGTACTGAGTCCTTAGATATTGTCTGCGTAGACGGAGATGTTTTGCCAAAATTAGTCTTTTCAAGGGCTTTCTCAACTTCAATAGTCGCTACTGCTTGCTGACCCACAGCTACTTTGTCTTCTATTTCAGAGGTTCTAGAAACGACTAAAGCGTTCTCACTTTCTAAATCCGAAGCAAATGGTTGTTCCCTAACCACTACATTCCACTTATACCCAAAAACCACAATAACCAGAAGAAGCACGAACAGATAACCCCATACTAACAGAGAGCGGTGCTCTTGCTTTACGTGTAGCCCATTATTTTTGCCAGGGGTAGCATCTAATGCTGGAGAGGGCGCCACCAACGGCAACGGTTTTTCTTTCGGTACTGGTGTTACCACTGTAACTCCAGCCCTCGAACTCTCATTCCCAGAAATGCCCTCTAGATCAGAAATTAACTCTTGGGCACTTTGGTAACGATTTGCCGGATCTTTTTCCAGACAACGTAGCACTGCAAACTCGAGCTTTCTAGACACATTCGCACTGAGAGACGTCGGAAGTCTAGGAACTTCATTGAGATGCTTGACTAGAACCTGTGGAATTGATGTGTCATGGAACGGAACTTTTCCTGCAAGCATCTCATACAGAATGACACCCAAAGAATACAGATCGCTTCTTTGGTCTACCGGCAGACCTTGTATTTGCTCGACTGACATATAGTGTGGCGTTCCTATCACCATACCCGTTGAGGTTAAAGCTGGGCTGTCAGGCTCAAGAGTCTTAGCAATGCCAAAATCAAGCAGTTTTGGAATATCTTCACCTTTGCTATCGAGTGACACTATAATGTTTTGAGATTTTAGATCTCTATGGATAACACCACGCTTATGTGCGTGCGCCAAAGCCCCGCCAATAATTTTTGTCAAATTAATAGCACGTCCCGGTTTAAATGCTCCCTCATCAAGAATTAGGTCTTTTAAGCTTTTCCCCTTAAGCAGCTCCATGGCTATATACAGGATCCCATCCGATGTCTTACCGAGGTCTTGTACACTCACAATGTTAGGATGACTCAGTCGCGCTGCAGCACGGGCTTCGCGAAAAAACCGATTAACAATCTCAGGAGAAGAAATAAGTTCTGGCTTAATTAACTTTAATGCGACGGATTTGTTTAACAAAAGGTGTGTGCCAATATAAACTGTTCCCATCCCTCCTTTTTTCAGAAAGCTGTCAATTCGATATTTATCATCCAGAACCGAACCAATGGCTTGTTCTTCAACGGGAACCTGATCGGTAAGCAACGTACCGTCATCTGGACAAACAGTCTCTTCAGGACCGTAGCGCTTATAACACTTCGAACAGTGACGCATAGTGTTACGTTAAAGATACCCTATCAGAGACCGGACTGTTGGATTAGCATAGCGTAGTGAGACACAATAGCTATGAAGCTTCATAGCCATGCCAAACAGACAGAAAGAGCTTCTCGCTTTTTTTCTCGACGATCTTGAACATCGACGAGGGCTATCCGAGCATACGATAAGAAACTACCACTCAGATCTCAATCAGTTCAACACATTCCTCTCTACTGAGCTAGACATAAAAAAAGTCGATGCGGTAGATGTACTAGCCATTCGAGAATTTCTAGCGATGCTACATCAGCGAAGTGTTGCTCGTTCGTCTATTGCCAGAAAGCTGGCATCTGTCCGAGCATTTTTCCGTTTTCTCAAACGGGAGGGAAAACTTAAAAACAATCCTGCTCAACTAATATCCACGCCTCGAATCGACAAGAAAATCCCAGCAAGACTCGAGCAGAGTGAAGTTGAACGCCTCCTTCACACTCCAGACGCAGGAACTCCTTTGGGTCGCCGTGATACAGCTATTCTAGAACTACTCTACGCTACCGGACTTCGCGTAGGAGAACTCGTTACTCTTGATCTTTCAACCATAGACCTTGACAACATGTTAGCCCGCGTCATGGGGAAAGGAAACAAAGAGCGAATCGTTCCCTTCGGTGAGATCGCAGCAGATGCAATCTATCGTTACCTCAAAGATAGACTGGTACTCGTTCGCTCAGGGACGGGGACAGATGCATTATTTCTAAACGCTCGGGGTGGAAGACTGACAGCACGCAGCATTCGAAGGCTGCTAGACGGATATCTCCGAAAAGCTGCTTTAACCTCTAACTTGTCTCCTCACAGCCTCCGACACGCTTTTGCAACGCACCTTCTAGAAAGAGGCTGTGATTTACGCAGTATCCAAGAATTACTCGGCCATCAAAGCCTATCAACAACTCAAAGGTATACAAACTTGTCTACCAAGAAGCTTCTAGACGTTTATGAAAAATCTCACCCCAAGGCTTAGGTTGCTCACAAGAGTTCGTATCGATGATTAAAATTTTTCATACTAAAGACGTTCTAATCTAATGTAAGATTTTTTAAAAACTCACGAAATCGTTCACGAAGATCGGGTCTTTGTAATGCAAACTCTACAGAGGCTTGTAAGAACCCCAGCTTACTACCACAATCGTGGCGGGCACCTTCAAATTCAAACCCAAAAACCGGAGTCTCAGACAATAGAGAATCGAGTGCACTCGTAAGCTGAATCTCACCTCGACCATCAACGGAGGTTCTCTTAAGATGGCCGAATATATCGGGCGTTAATATATAACGACCAATAATTGCAAGGTTCGAAGGCGCCTGATCCGAGTCAGGTTTTTCAACAAAACTGTTTATTCGATGTAGGTTGCCGTCGTTGGACTCTACTCCTACAACACCGTAATTACTTATTTCGTCAAGTGGCACTTTCATCACAGCAACCACCGGCGCTTGCACACGCTCATAGATTTCAATCATCTGACGAATACATGGTACTTCGGAGGATAAAATTTCGTCACCCAAAAGAACCGCAAAAGCTTGTTCTCCCAAAAGAGTTTCAGCCATAGAAACGGCGTGACCGAGCCCAAGTGCTTCTTTCTGACGAACGTAGGAAACATTCGTAAGTGTAGCTATAGACTTGACCACTTCCAGTTCAGAGTATTTTTTTGTTTTTTCTAAAAATTGTTCTAGCTCAAACGAAACATCGAAATGGTCTTCAATAGCAGTCTTTCCCCTTCCAGTAACGATTATTAAGTCTTCAATACCAGCACTGACAGACTCCTCAACTACATACTGGATCAATGGCTTATCGACAAGTGTGAGCATCTCTTTGGGTTGAGCTTTTGTAGCAGGATGGAATCTGGTACCTAATCCGGCAGCAGTAAGAACAGCTTTGGTTACAGTCATCACTTTATGATCTAATCCTCTATCAGAAAAAAAACGAACGCACAGCAAACATAAGAGTCCCACTGCTTGAGTTACGAAGCAAGCAATAGATGCGACAATGCTACAATGCTTTCGTGCTTGACTTGAACTATGTTACTGATAATTTAGACTTTGTCGCAAAAAAATTAAAAGATCGTGATTCCGACATTGATCTAAACTCGCTCGCCAAACTTAACTCGGAGCGAAAAAGTCTTCAGACCGACATCAGCAATATGCGTCATAACCATCACGAAGAGTCTCAAACCATAGGTAAGTTCTTCAAAGAGGATAACCACGAGGCCGCAAAAAAGCTTAGAGATAAACTGCGTAAGACATGAACACAGATCAAAGCACTCGAAGACAAGCAGAACAATATTGAAGAAAAGGCCCAGAAGCTTCTCATTTCCATACCAAACCTTGCTCATGCAAGTGTACCTGTCGGAAAGGATGACTCCGAAAATCAAGAATTACGTCGGTGGGGCAACCCCAGGAGTTTTGACTTTTCACCAAAATCTCACTTGGAGCTTGGTGAAAACCTTGGCCTTCTAGATTTAGACCGAGCAGCCAAACTCTCAGGAGCGCGATTTGCTGTTTTAAATGGATTAGGCGCGAGACTAGAACGTGCTCTTATCAATTTCATGCTAGATATCCATACCGAAGAACATGGATATAGTGAAGTGCTTCCGCCATTTCTAGTCGGTGAAGATGCTTTGTTGGGAACCGGACAACTACCAAAATTCAGAGAAGACTTATTTCAGGTCAAAGACAAAGATTTATACTTAATCCCAACGGCAGAAGTGCCTCTGACTAACTTGCATCGAAATGAAATTCTTGACAATTCGGTGCTTCCACTTTATTACGTCGCTTATACTCCATGTTTTCGAAGTGAGGCTGGTTCTTACGGCAAAGACGTTCGTGGATTAATTCGTCAACATCAATTTGACAAAGTTGAGCTAGTGAAAATTACTGATCATGAAAACTCTTATGCAGAACTCGAAAAGCTCACATCAGATGCAGAAATTATTCTCCAACACCTAGAGCTACCCTATCGCGTAGTTACACTTTCGACAGGTGACATGGGGTTTGCTGCAGCTAAAACATATGATCTTGAAGTATGGATCCCTTCTCAGAATAGATACCGTGAGATAAGCTCTTGTAGCAACTGTACCGATTTTCAAGCAAGACGTGCAAAAATCCGTTATCGACCTACAATCAAATCTAAGCCTCGCTTTTGCCACACCCTTAATGGCTCTGGACTTGCGGTTGGACGGAGTTGGTTGGCCATTCTAGAAAACTTCCAGAATCAGGACGGAACTGTCAACGTACCGAAGGTACTGCGTCCTTACCTAAACAACATTGAGCGCTTGACTCCTCAGGATAAAACCAGAACCTAAGAGATTAATTTTATAAAGTCTTTCTCTGTAAAAGGCACGAATTAGCGATATCAGCGCTACAATAAGCCTTAGCTGGAGGGATGGCCGAGCGGCTTAAGGCGGCGGTCTTGAAAACCGTTGACCGAGAGGTCCGGGGGTTCGAATCCCTCTCCCTCCGCCATTCAAAAAAAGACTAAACAGGTTCTCTTTTTTTGACGGCCACCCCAAACCATTGGTAAGATGTGTTGCCTTCCGATTACTCAAAGGTCCTCAAATGGAGAGGTGCTGGAGTGGCTGAACAGGGCTGCCTGCTAAGCAGTTGTGCTGGAAACGGCACCGGGGGTTCGAATCCCTCCCTCTCCGCCAAA
>CAZFLB010000177.1:0-11200 GCA_964518945.1 uncultured Acidobacteriota bacterium
AATCGGAAATGTAGAATAAGCTAGATAGTGAGCAGTGAGTCCTTGTAACAGCAAAGCAGCTGCCGTATTGAAGCTGAGACTACTTGGCAGAGGGACTAGCATCGATGAGGGTACGATTGCATACTCGGCATAGCTAGGAAATAGCACGTAAGCCACGCGTTCACCAGCTTTAACCTCAGACACTTCTCCCCCAACAGATTCCACAGTGCCAGCAGCTTCTCTGCCAAGAATAAAGGGTACGTCTAGGGGATAAAGACCGGTACGGTGGTAGATGTCGATGAAATTGACACCGATTGACTCGATTCGGACAAGTGCTTCTTTAGGCCCTGGAGTGGGAATGTCAGCTTCTTCAAGGACTAGTACTTCGGGGCCACCAGGCTGATGGATATGAACTACCTTCATTTTTGCATTATAACAGTACTTCCTGATCTAGACTGGAAGCTTGCGACCGGTTTTGTTAGGATCTCAGATTCGCACGTCATTACTGGATGTGTGTAGAGACCCATCATGGCAAATCTCCCCTTGGCGAATATTTTCAACCGCAAGACTCGCACGATAGTAGGTATCCTTGCCGTTGCGCTAGGAGTGGCTCTTGTGCTTGTTATGGTAGGACTTGCGCATGGTACATTAGATGAGACGGCTGATCGTATTCAGAACGTAGGAGCAGATATCTTATTTCAAGCTCCTGATTCCTCTCCCTTTCTTGCCATAAATACTGGTGTTCTTTCTGAGCGCCTTTCAGGGAAACTTCTCGAGATTGATGGTATCGCTGCTGCGACCCCAGTTTTGACCAATCGCGTCACACAAGTTAAGGAAAAACAAAAGATAGTAATGATCTTTGGAGTTGATGAAGCTTCTTACAATCAAGTCGGTAGTGGTATTGAGATTGTGGAAGGTCGCAGTTTGGAGAAACCCTTAGATTTACTGGTAGATACGGTGCTTTCTGGTGCTGATGGGATTAATGTTGGTGACACTCTGTCTATCATGAACCGTGATTTTGAGGTTGTAGGTATTTGTAAAGCAGGCGCTGGAACACGAATTTATATGGGTCTTTCTGACATGCAAGTGGCCACAGCTCAAGAGGGCAAGGTTTCATTTTTTTTCATCAAAGTTGAAGATAATGCTTCTGTTTCGGACGTGGCGGTCCGACTTGAACGAGCATTCGAAGGTTATAAAGTTACCGCACTGGAGTTTTTTACTGATGCAATGAGGCAAAATGCGCTTGGTTTGAATGAGTTTATCCGTGCACTATCGGTTTCGGCTGCATTAGTCAGTTATCTTGTTATTTTGCTCGCTATGTACTCAACGATTCTAGAGCGAACTCGTGAAATAGGTATTTTAAAGGCATTGGGAGCAAGTAGAAGTTATATTATTCGGCTTGTTCTAGTAGAGTCTTTTCTCATCTGTGCTATCGGAGTTATTGTTGGCTTTTGTTTTACCTTCGTTGGACGGTATGCAATTCTCGAGTTTTTCCCAACGCTTTCGGTCGATCTAATCCCTCAATGGTTTTTTATGTCGGCAACCCTTGGCCTCGCGGGTGGTTTGCTGGGTGCTCTTTATCCTGCGTACATGGCTGCAAAACTTGATCCGGTTGCGGCTCTTAATTTTGAGTAGACTCAGTATTTAAATGAATAAAAATCGAATTATTCTCAAAACAATTGCTTTAGAAAAGGTCTACCGTGCCGGTTTGTTGGATGTGCCTGCTGTTCGAGGTATAGATCTAGAGATTCAAGAAGGAGAATTCGTCTCTATTGTTGGTCCATCAGGTTGTGGAAAGACAACGCTATTACAGATTTTGGGAGGGCTTTCGCGGCCGACCTCCGGGAACGTTTTTGTGGATGAAGTTGATCTCACAAAAACATCTGATGCTGAGAGGACACGTATCCGTTGCCGAAAAATCGGATTTGTTTTTCAAAGGTTTAACCTCCTTCCTACGCTCACTGTGCAGGGCAACATCGAAATCGCGCGCCAGATATATGGAGGAACGCCAATAACACGTGAGGAGGTTGGCGACCTCTTGGAAATTGTTCATTTGAAACATAAATTGGACTTCAAGCCATTAGAGTTGTCTGTTGGTGAACAACAAAGGGTTGCCATTGCCAGAGCCTTAGTCAATAAACCAGCAATTATTTTTGCTGATGAACCAACAGGAAATCTCGATTCCCAAAATTCACAACTGGTGCTTAAGCTTCTTTTAGAACTCAACCGTAATGCTGGGCAGACAATAATAATGATTACTCATAACCCTCGGGCAGCGGAGATAGGGAATCGTATTATCGAGATGCTTGATGGGAAAATTAAAAATCATAGAACTGTTGCTCAATTTGTTGGCGAAGCAGCGGAAACCCGTTCGCAAACGGTATAAACTGCAGCAACCTCCGGTTTGCATCTGATGATGAATAAAATTTATTGGCTAGTACTGTATTTCGGTGGAACTATCTCTCCTTTAGAAGTGGAGGGCCGCCTCGAAGAGATTCTATCTGCAATGGAGAAAGCTGGTAATGAACTACGAACGTTTACGGCTGCTTTCGAGCAGACGGATTACGATTATATTTTGGAAGATCAAGAGATTAGTAGCGGTAAACTTTTTGTTGAAAAGCCACACCAAGTGCGGTGGGAATATGAAACTCCTCACGTGAAAATACTAACTGCGAAGGATAAACTTGTCAGGATTTACAATCCTAGTGCAGCTCAAGTCCAAGAATTTGAACAAACAGCGGGCCAGGGGCGCTCGGCTGGAATGGATCTTCTTGTAGGATTTGGTAGTGGGAACGGGCAGCTTCGTGAAAACTACGATACGAGTCTTGTCAATGAAACTTCAGACTATGTAGTTCTTATACTGTTGCCGAAATCAGATTCTTCTACTTCGATGTTTGCCAGTATAGAACTTACACTTGATAAGCAAACATGGACACCTACTCGTTCTGTGTTTTATGAGATTAATAAAGATAGGACGGACATTCGGTTTATCGATTCAGTTATCAATCGATCTCTTCCAAAGGGAATTTTTGAATTAGTGGTTCCTAGTAACGTCGAGATTGTGCGGAATAAAAGATGAGAGTAAGCACAAAAATCTCGATTCGGGCACACGAGTTTTTGATGATTGCTAAAGGTTTTCTTGCCACCAAACATCCTATCTTGGCACATATAGTTCCAATGAGACGCTGTAATCTCGCTTGTACATATTGCAATGAATATGATGATTTTTCCCCGCCAGTTGATATCGATTTGATGTTTGCTCGTGTAGACAAACTTGCTGAGCTGGGAACCTCAATTGTTACAATCAGCGGTGGCGAACCGACGCTGCATCCCCAATTAGATAGCATCATTGATCGAATTCGGATGAATGGAATGATTGCTGGTCTCATCACAAATGGTTACTTCTTAACGCCAAATCGAATTGAAAAGCTCAATCGTGCAGGTCTTCAGCACTTACAAATTAGTATTGATAATGTTAAGCCGGATAATGTTTCAAAGAAGTCGTTGCAGGTTCTTGAGTCCAAGTTAGATAATCTGAAGAATCATGCAGAATTTTTCGTGAACATTAATTCGGTGATAGGTAGTGGCGTTGAAAGGCCGGAGGATGCTGTAGAAATAGCAGACCTTGCAGTTCAACTTGGTTTTTCGACAACACTTGGAATTATCCATGATGGAGTAGGCAAGTTAGTGCCACTTTCTGGTCGTGAGAAGTTAGTGTATACCCGGCTACGGAGCCTAGGAAAGAAAGGATACGCTCGGTTCATGGGTTTCAGGGAAGATCTTGCACAAGGAAAGCCTCATAACTGGCGTTGTCGGGCAGGTGGTCGATACCTCTACATATGTGAGAATGGTCTAGTACACCTGTGTTCTCAGCAGCGTGGCTATCCGAACACGAGTCTTGAAGATTACACTAGAGAAGATTTGCTTCGTGAATTTAACAAACCAAAAACGTGTGCAAGGTATTGCACGATCGCTTGTGTTCAAATCGTAGGCTTATTTGACAATTGGCGTCGAGTTCAATCTGGAGAACCATATGTATCTAGGAAAGCAGGTTCTCCTGTGATTTCAACTGAATCGCAACAAGTAGGAACTGGACGCCAACCGTAAATCTGAGCCGGAGTCTTGTTTTTAGAGTATAGATTCTCGGGGGGTTGGCAAATTTGAATTTGAGGCGAAAGCTTGCTCAGCTTCCTACCAATTCTGGCGTTTACTTGTTCAAAGGCATTGGACAAGAGATCCTATATGTTGGCAAGGCACGCTCTTTGCGAAATCGGGTTAGGTCATATTTCCAGAATGTTCGAGAAACTAATCCACGATTCGATCGTTTGGTTGAATGCATTCAGGATGTAGTAGTCATAGTTACTGATACAGAGCGTGAAGCTTTTGTGCTTGAGAATAGCCTTATCAAAACGCACAAGCCTAGGTTTAACGTTCTTCTTCGGGATGACAAAAACCATCCTTATTTGAAACTCACAATCGATGAAGGATACCCTCGACTTTACATTGTGAGGCAGCCAGGTTCCGATGGCGCTGTTTATTCGGGCCCTTATGTTCCAGCCAGCCTCGCACGTAAGACGGCAAATCTTGTTCATAGGTTTTTCGGGATTAGAAATTGTCGAGAGAAGCTGACGGGAAAAAGATCGAGACCATGCTTGCAATATCAGATTAAGCGATGCGTTGCTCCGTGTGTAGACGAGATAATAAGTCTTGCGAAATACCGTAAAGTCTCAGAGGATGCGAAACTTTTTCTTGAAGGGAAAAGTGAAGCTCTGATTTCGTCAGTAAAGGCAAAAATGCAAGAAGCAGCAAATTCGGAACATTTCGAAGAAGCAGCGAAATTACGAGACAATTTGCGGATGCTGGAAGATCTCGCTACTCGTCAGAAGATGGCGAGCGTCCGTGCTGATGAGAGCGATGTGTTCGGTTTGTATCGGGAAGGAGACAAAGCTGTATTGCAAGTTTTTTCAGTACGCTCTGGAAAAGTTGTTGACCGTGACAGCTTTGTTTTAGAAAAGTTGAACCAGCTTGAACTGGATAGCGAGGCAGACCTTATTCAGGCATGTCTTAAGCAATACTATGAGTTGGGGAGGTTTTTACCAAATTCGATACATGTGCCGGGAGAGTTTTCAGATCGTTCAGCTGTGGCTGAATGGTTGACTTCGAAAAAAGGTTCCAAAGTAGAGATTAAAGTGCCAATGAAAGGGAGTAAGCGTAGGCTTGTAGATCTCGTTGGTCGAAATGCAAAACTTGCTTATGAACTTGACCATAGAGAGGAAGAATCAGGCACGAGTATTAGGCTTGACTCACTCCAGTCGGTTTTAAATCTTGCCGAGTGTCCTGAACGTATTGAAGGATTTGACGTCTCAAATTTTCAAGGTCGAGAGACTGTTGCCTCCATGGTTGTTTTTGAGCTTGGACAGCCAAAGCGCAGTGATTACCGGAAGTATAAGATTAAGAGTCTTCCGTCAAACCAGATTGATGATTTTGCTTCAATAAGGGAAGTTGTGTATCGACGATATCGTCGAGTCCTTGAAGAGGGATCCCAGCTGCCAGACTTGATCGTGGTTGACGGTGGTAAAGGTCAGATTGGTTCTGCTCTACAAGCGCTTGAGGAGCTAGGACTCTCTTACTTACCATTAATCGCTTTGGCAAAAAAGGAAGAACTGATTTTTCTTCCGGAACGAACTGATCCTATAAAGCTTGATCAGTATTCTCCGGCGAGACAATTACTTCAACATGTGCGTGATGAAGCCCATCGTTTCGCAGTTTCGTTTCACCGGAAACTGAGAAAAGCTCGAGACTTCAGCTCGCCGCTGGAAGCTATATACGGAGTTGGTCCCAGAAAGAGACAAAAGTTGCTAACACAATTTGGTAGCATTAAAGGTGTCAGATCGGCAACGCTTGAGCAACTCAAAAACAGCTTGGGCGCGAAGCTTGGCCAGCGAGTTTATCTTCACATTGAAGAAAAACTTTGATTAATCTGTGGATTAGAATAGAAGGGTATGTGCTAGCATCCGCGCAAGCCGTTAATATTGAGATTAGATTATGACAAAGAACAAACGGGTTTTATCAGGAATGCGGCCAACAGGTGCCGCACACCTAGGACACTTGCTTGGGGCATTTGAAAATTGGGTGGAAATGCAGGACAAATTCGATACGTTTTACTGTGTTGTCGATTGGCATGCGCTCACGACAGACTATGCCGATACGTCCTCACTACGTTCGAACGTCCACGAACTAGCGCTTGATTTTCTTGCTGTTGGACTGGACCCAAATAAATCAACGCTCTTTGTTCAATCCCACGTACCATCTCATGCAGAGCTTCATTTGTTGCTTTCCATGGTTGTTCCATTGTCTTGGCTTGAGCGAGTTCCTACATATAAAGAGCAAATTTTACAGCTTAAAGACAAAGATCTTACAACCTATGGGTTCTTAGGCTATCCCGTTCTACAAGCTGCTGACATACTGATGTACGGAGCAGATTTCGTACCCGTTGGTGTAGATCAACAACCCCATGTTGAACTCACACGTGAAATTGCTAGGCGTTTTAATAACTTCTACCATCCAGTTTTGTCTGAGCCTTTAGTTAAACTGACGCCAACTCCAAAACTGCCTGGGACCGATGGACGAAAGATGTCGAAAAGTTATGGAAACACCATAGGCATTGCTGAAGAAGAAGAGAGTTTGCGGAAAAAACTTAAGACTATGATAACAGACCCTGCACGTAAGATGCGTAAGGACCCAGGTAATCCATCACGTTGCCCGGTGTTCTCACTCCATGAGGTTTTCTCCGAAGAGTCTACTCAAAGGTGGGCCGAAGAGGGCTGTCGCACTGCTGGGATTGGTTGTATTGACTGTAAGAATAAATTAGCAGATAACCTAACCGAAAAACTGGAACCGATTAGAAAACGTCGCGAAGAATACGAGAGTAGGCCTTCAGATTTGCAGGACATCTATAGTGAAGGAGCAAAACGCGCTCGCACGGTTGCGGAGACAACGATGGCTAATGTCCGTGACGCCGTTGGGCTCTCATACTCGGGAGACCTATGAGTTTTACTGAACTGTATCTTGGTAAGTCGACAGCTGAAACCGGTGACCTTGAGTCAAAGTACCACGTACGATTGCCTGTTTTCGATGGCCCACTTGAACTTTTGCTCCACCTGATACGTTCCAATGAAGTAGAGATATACGACATACCTATTGCAGAAATAACCAAACAGTATCTAGAAATACTTGAGCTTATGGAGGAACTCAACCTGAATCTTGCAGGTGATTTCCTTGTTGTGGCCGCGTCACTCATCCACATAAAATCTAAGATGTTGCTTCCTCCTCCTCACGAAGATGGTACTGAAGAGGAGGATAGTGAAGATCCTCGCAAGGAACTAGTGGCTCGATTATTGGAGTACGAACGGTATAAGGAAGCAGCCCAGCAGTTGCACCAACAGGAAGAGATTAGAAATGCAACTTGGCCTAGAACTAGTCCTGAAAGCACTTTGTTGGAGCAGACAGGTGCCAACGATAAACAAGTACAGGACGATGTTATAGAGGTTGATCTATTCGAGCTATTGAGTGCTTTCCGTGGTGTCCTCGAACGTATTCGTCAGCGTGCTGACATCATCGTTGAAAGAGAGGTGATTTCGATCGAGGAAATGATTCAGAGGCTGGAGGAGCGGCTTAAATATGGTAGTCAGTACACATTTGTTGATCTTTTTGATGAAGCTCATGATCGGCAGACCGTTATCGTGACATTTCTTGCGGTGCTGGAGTTAGTAAGAGTGCGTAAGATCAAGATTTACCAAAAGCAAACTTTCGGCATGATTCATGTGGGTCGTATCTCTAATGCGTAATCAGTCGACACAGTCTCAGCAAAGTAATTCTATTAATTTGGCAGACTCAACGAAGAAGTCGAGTTCTGACGAGAAAACCTCAGAAGATTCTTTGACAGAAGTCCGTTCTAGTATAGAGGCTCTTTTATATGTGTCGGGAGAGCCTTTGACGGTTGTTTCTTTGAAAAAGGCTTTACCTAAAGAGGAGTCGGATCTTGTATCTGCGGCGCTTCGAAGTTTGAAAGAGAACTATGATCAGCCTGGTCGTGGACTTCAGTTGGTAGAGGTTGCGGGTGGCTGGCAAATAACGACTCGGCCGGAGCACCATGAGCAGGTTGGTCGATTGTTTGATAGCCCACGCCCATCTAGGTTGTCAATACAGGCACTTGAGACATTAGCTGTCATTGCCTACCGACAACCTGTAACCGTTCCGGAAATCATTGAGCTTCGAGGGATTCGTTCTGTGAGCGTGATTCGTACACTTCTCGAACGTAAACTTATCAAAATACTTGGCCGAAAAAAGGTAGTTGGAAATCCATTACTTTATGGTACGACCAAGGAATTTTTGAGTCGGTTTGGGCTGAAAAGCCTGCGTGAACTTCCTCAGTTAAAGGATGTTTCGGAGGTTTTTGGTGATGAGGTAGCCCAACATCTTGACGTTCTTGAAACTCTAGATCAGCACAGAGAAACGGTCGAACTCGAAGCAGCAACTTCAAAGAAGGAGCAGCAGGATCAATCGGAGTGACTGAGGATATTTCCTATGAAACAACGGTTGCAGAAAGTTCTTTCACGAGCAGGGATTGCATCACGTCGCAGTGCAGAAACACTAATCCTTGAAGGGCGTGTGCAAGTTAATGGTAGTGTAGTTACTCAGCTTGGAACTTTGGCAGACCCCGTAACGCAAGAAGTACGCGTCGATGGGACACAAGTGCGATTACGCTCAGAGCATTGTTACATTCTCCTCAATAAACCAAAGGGATATGTAACTACACGCAGAGATCCGAATCACCGACTAACGGTTATGGATTTGCTTCCCCCTAAGTATCGATATCTTTTTCCCGTTGGTCGGCTAGACAAGGATAGTACGGGGCTACTTTTGCTTACAGATGATGGAGAGTTAACTTATCGACTCACGCACCCGAAATTCAAGATCCAGAAAATTTATTTAGTTAAAGTTCTAGGGAGATTAGATTCTCAAGTCTTGAAGAGAGCGTCTAAGGGAATTCGTGTTGACTCTGAACGTCTTCTAATAGAACGGGGACGAATTTTATCTACTAGACAAAGCTCGGGTGTGACAAACCCTAACACCCTTATCCGGGTGTGGTTACGACAAGGTCGAAATCAAGAGATTCGTCGTTTATTTAAGGCTCTTGGTTTTCCAGTTATAGCTATTCATCGGGAACGCGTAGGCTCACTTTCGATAAAAGGACTTTCTCAGAGTACTTTTCGCACCTTGGATCCGGCTGAAATCAAGAGGCTATACACTGATGTTGGTTCTAGGCATTCTCATAGAGTAAGGACGAAATGAGTGTAGTTCGAATGCGGAAGCCTATTATCACTATTGATGGCCCAGCGGGTGCTGGAAAAACCACTGCTGCTCGGAATTTGGCAGAGAGTCTTTCGTTTATCTACCTTGATACTGGTGCAACTTTTAGAGCATTTGCACTTAAGGCTATCCGGCAAGAATTAGATGTTTACGATGAAATTAAGGTCGAGGAACTTACGAAAAATACAGATATTGGTTTTCTCGGAGATCGCGCAGAGCGACTGATTATGGATGGTGAAGATGTGACTAGCCTTATTCGGGAACAAAGTGTTACGAAAGTATCTGCAGTACTAGCTAGTTACCGTTCGTTGCGTCGTTATTTGATAAGACTTTGGCGCCAAATCGGCAAGGATGGTGGCGTGGTTCTGGAGGGAAGAGATACTGGCACAGTCGTTTTTCCTGATGCGGACGTCAAGTTCTTTCTTGATGCACGTCCAGAGGCTCGTGCTAAAAGGCGCTACGCTGAACAGCGGACAAAGGAGTCGATAACGATTCAACGTGTTAGTCAAGATCTCACAGAAAGAGATACTGCTGATAGAAACCGACGATATTCACCGCTTCTTTGCGCGTCGGATGCTATTGTAGTGGACACTACTGACATCACACCAGAACAGACTTTGGAGCGTCTGCGTAAGGAAGTGAGTAAACACCTTGGATAGATATTTTTTTTGAGCTGATTTTTACTCAAACTTGACATAAATCAATTAAATAGAGTAGGATAAAGGGAACAAGTCAGCCCGCCCTATTGAGAAGCGAGCCCATCTCGAGCAGTTTTTTTCTCGCTTATGCGCGCTCACTTGTAAATCGTCAGTGTTCTAGGAGGAAGTAAGCTCAGCATGGTTGAAACCAATAGTATTGCTGAAAGCCCTATTCAAGAGGATCAATCCATACAAGAGGAATCTATTCCAGCAGCGGAGTACGAAAAATTACTCGAACAGTACAACAGTAATCTTACGGAGGGTGAAGTTGTATCCGGAAGAGTACTACAAGTTTCGAATTCGCAAGTTGTTGTGGATGTTGGCTACAAGTCCGAAGGGATTATTAATGTCAGCGAATTCCTAAGCGAAAATGGAGAAATAAGCGTTAAGGTCGGCGATACAGTCGATGTGCTTTTAGAAAAAACAGAAGATAAAAATGGAGATCTGGTTCTTTCGAGAGAGAAAGCTGCCAAGCTGAAGGTTTGGGATCAGATTGAAGAGGCCCATGAAACTCAGTCTCTTGTTAAGGGCAGAGTTATAGAGCGTATTAAAGGTGGCTTGGCCGTTGATATTGGTGTACGTGCGTTTTTACCCGGTTCTCAAATAGACGTGCGTCCAGTCCGTAATCTCGATAGCTGGAAAGGCCAAGAGCTCGAGATGAGAGTGATAAAAGTAAATAAGAAGCGTGGCAATATCGTTCTTTCGCGCAAGGTTGTTCTTGACGAACATCTCACAGAGCGTAAGTCAGAGACGCTCGATGCCCTTGAAGAAGGGCGTGTCTTTCGGGGCGTTGTAAAGAATCTAACTGACTATGGCGCTTTCATTGACTTGGGTGGAATCGATGGTTTGCTCCACATTACTGATATGTCTTTCGGACGCATTCAACATCCATCTGAACTATTCAATGTTGGAGATCAGACAGAAGTTGTTGTTCTGAAGTTTGATCGGGATTCAGAGAGAGTTTCATTGGGCTATAAACAGTTAACCCCTGACCCATGGGAATCTACGGAAGAACGTTTTCCAGTTGGTAAGCCTGTCAAGGGCAATGTCGTAAGCCTTACCGATTACGGGGCTTTTATCGAGTTGTCCCCCGGGGTTGAAGGGCTGATTCATGTTTCCGAAATGTCATGGAGTAAACGGGTTCAACATCC
>CAZFLB010000178.1:0-5835 GCA_964518945.1 uncultured Acidobacteriota bacterium
ACGCTAGAACGTACAGCAATTGAGCAAACTCAATATGTTCGATACACAGAGCTTGCTCCATACTTTATGGCTATTGCGCTGGGATTTTTAGTGGTAGAGGTCTTTTTGTCAAGGACGCGATTGCAGAGGTTCCCCTGATGCAGTTTGCAACTCCTGAATCCTTTTACCTGTTGCTGTTATTGCCGGGGTTCTATGGCCTTCATCTATGGAGCACTATGCGCAAAAAACGATTTGCAGCGAAAGTTGGGGATGTGGACCTTGTTGCACGGCTGTTCCTTCGGACGAGTTTAATACGAGAAAGGATGAAACCACTGCTTCTGGCCACTTCGATATTGTTTCTCGTGCTGGCTCTTGCGAGACCACAATGGGGCCAGGGCGACCAAGAAATGTATTCTTTTGGTGTCGATGTAATGCTAGTTCTCGACACTTCATTTAGTATGGATGCGACTGATGTGCCACCTTCCCGCATAGATAGGGCGAGGTACGTTGCATCCCAACTGATTGATAACTTAGAAGGCAACCGAATTGGCCTGGTTGTATTTGCGGGAGGTGCTTTTGTCCAATGTCCACTGACATTGGACTACGGTGCCGCAAAGATTTTTTTAGACACAGTTACTACAGGCATTGTTCCTGAACCCGGAACCAATATTGCCGAAGCAGTTAACTCAGCAGTTCTGGGTTTTCAATCGAGGAACTCAGAGCACAGAGTCATAGTGTTATTGACAGATGGTGATGAAGAAACCGGAAGGCTTGATTCGATCGGAGAAAAAATACGAGAAGAAGGAATAGTCATACATGCGGTTGGTATGGGTACGCCAAGTGGTGAGCCGATCCCGGTGAGAAACGAGAGTGGCGAAGTTTCTGACTATGTACGAGATGAGTCTGGACAACCTGTACTAAGTCGGCTGAATGAGCGGGCTTTAAGCGCTTTAGCAATTGAGACTGGAGGTTCGTATTTTCGAGTTTCAGAGAGAGATGAAGAAATAGAGGTTGTTTCTGGTCTCATTGGTGATATGGAAGGAGCTGAATTGCAATCTCAGGTGTTTAACATTTATGAAGAGAGATTTTATTGGCCACTTGCAGTTGCCTTAATTTTCCTTCTTGTGGATACCTTGGTGCCAAGACAACGCCGGAGTTTGATTGGAGTGAAAACGTGAGTTTTCTCATGAATATGGTATTTGTTGTCCAGCTTCTAGGTTCTGCTGAAAATGGTAACACCAAAGATGGAAACCTCGCATATACAGAAGGGGATTTGGAAGGGGCGTTAGCTCTATATACTCAAGCTCAAGTAGAAAATCCTGATTCTCGTGAGCTGCACTACAACATTGGGAATGTGCAGTACCGACAGGAGGATTTAGATAAGGCTATCGAGGGATACGGGGCTGCTCTTGGTGGTTCACCAGAGATATCGAAGTTGGCGCATTTCAATATAGGAAATGTTCACTATCAGCGTCAAGCTTGGGAAGAAGCGGTAAAAAGTTTTAGTGAGGTTTTACGACTTGACCCGGACGATATTGAAGCTAGACAGAATTTAGAGCTTGCTTTGCGCATGCTCGAGAAAAACTCCACGGAGAAATCAGATGATGGTGACTCCAGTGAAGAGCAAAAACAAGACGCTCAAGATGAGCCGAAAAACTCTGATCCGAAGGAAGACCGGAACTCTGAAAACGCTTCAGAGGAGAAACAGGGCCAGTCTTCATCGTCATCTGAGAATGATGACGGTGTAGAGCAAAAAACTAATCAGACTATGGATATGACACAGGGACAGGCGGAGCAAATCCTTCAGATGTTGGAACAGATTGAGCGTGTGCAACAGGTAGAACAACTGGAAAAGCAAAAAATCAATGCCAGAGGGAAAGGTAAATATTGGTGAAGAATGTAATTTGCGGACTCCTTATGGCCTGGGTTCTTAGCAGTGTTGCCTATTCTTTTCAATCAGATGTTCAAGTATCTGCGTCTGTCAATACAGCACGCATAGGTGTTGAAGACGAGTTGGAACTAACGGTTTCCATTCGAGGTGGATCGGGGGAACCTGTGTTGTCTCAACTTGATAATTTTAAATTGCAAGGCCGTTCGACATCTAGTCAAGTATCTATAGTCAATGGAGAAATGAGTTCGACCAACTCTTACATTTATCGGCTTTTTCCGACTGCAGAGGGGGTTTTTGTTATACCACCTATTGCCGTGCCTATTGGTGGTGTTGATTATGAAACTGAACCTATAAATGTGACGGTTGTTGCGGGTTCCACAGGAAGAAGCTTGCCGGTCAACCCGGGTCCTTTTGGCTCTATGTCACCGTTTTTTCAACGCGATGTTCGAGAGAGAAACTTAAACCGAGAAGATGCTTTTCTGAGAGCCGAATTGTCGAAATCCTCGGTATATGAGGGTGAAGCCCTTGTTGTAAATTATCGCCTTTATAGTCGTTATGTACCTTTGGGGCCTCAGGTAGAAGAGGACCCACCGCTTACCGGATTTTGGGTAGAGGACGTTCAGCTTTCTGACAATGTTGCGCGGCGGACTAGAGTGGAAGGGAAAGAGTACCTGGTTTTCACTCTGAAGCAACGAGTTCTTTTTCCAACGGTGGTAGGTGTCTTGGACATTCCGTCGTTGGTGGTTTCAACGGCGTTTCGTTTAACATCTAACGATCCTTTCGATTCTTTTTTTTCGCGAGGGTCACGTCCGATTTCTCTGCGAACAACATTGAGAGAGGTGCAAGTTAAAGCTTTGCCGACTGCTGGCCAGATGGAGACTTATGAAGGTGCTGTTGGCAAGTATCAATTAGAGGCTGCTCTCAATACTGTTGAGGCGAAAGCAGGAGAGCCGGTTACGCTCACACTTACGATTAGAGGTGCGGGTAATTTTCGTTCTATTGAATCTCCTGAATTGTCTTATGTGTCTGACTTTCGGATATTTGATCCTAAAACAGATGAGAAAGTTACAACTGGGGATACAGGTCTTCACGGAACGAAGTCATGGGAGTATGTTCTCGTACCGGAGTCAGAGGGTTCCAAAGAACTTGGTCCTTGGTCTTTTGAGTATTTTGACCCTGAGGAAGGCACTTACCGCACAGCAGTGGCAGATGAGCTAGAACTTGAGGTCTTAGGAGCTGCTTCTGGTCCAACTGGGACGGCTTCGAGACTTGATAGAAGTGGTGAGATTAAATTTTTCCGTGAGGATATTCGGTATCTCAAAGAAGTGCCTCATACCTTTGGAACAAAGGCACAACCGTACTATGGTAGTCGCATATTTTATTTGACTATTATGCTTCCTGTTATCTTAAATGCTGGCTTTATTGTTTACCAAAAAACTAAGGAAGGGCATCAGGAGCGAGTCAGATTATCGCGCAGTCGAAGAGCTACTCGTGTCGCACGAAAAAGATTAAGAGGAGCTGAAAACCTAATATCAAAAGGTTCCAAACAATTTTACGAAGAAATTGCAGTAGTTCTTTATAGATACGTTGAGGACAAATGGACGGTGAGTGCCTCTGGGCTTACGGTGTCGATGATAGAAGGACTTCTAAAAGATGCTGGTATCTCTGAGAAAACATGCTTGATGTATCTTGTTCTCCTTGATAAATGCGAGGAGGGTCGTTTTACTCCAGGGGAACGAACGGTAGATGAAATGAAAATTCTTTACAGTCAGACCGAGGCCTTAATTACAGCATTGGAGAAACCTGACCAGTGAATTTCCTAATAGTTTTGTTATTGCAATTATCTGTAGAACCCCCAACAAAAGCATTTGTTCAGGCCGAAATACTTTATCAGGAGGGAAGTTTTGAAGAGGCTGCGCGAGTGTATGAAGAGGTTTCCACATTAGGGTTTGAGGATGCTGTGGTTTATTACAATTTAGGCAATGCGTATTTCAAAGCAGGTCACTTAGGTCGGGCTGTACTGAACTATGAACGTGCATTGGTTTTGATGCCTCAAGACGATGACATTATTACAAATCTGGCCTATGCCAATGAACATGTGGCTGGTTCGGTTGAGCCTTTATCGTTACCGTTGGTGGTACGTTGGGTTGTTGCTATTTACCGCTATCTTGATTTGAATGTTCTTGCCAAGGCATTGAGTGTTCTCTTTATTGTTGGAGGGATCGCTTTTTATATAGTTTTGGACGAGCGGTGGATTTCACTTCGTAAGCATGCGAGTGTTGTTGTGGTGGTTGGCAGTGTATTAATACTTGCCAACGGCGCGACACTTATATTTAAGTTGCTTGAAACCTCGTCTGTCCACGTTGGTGCAATTATTCTAAAGGAGAAGGCTGATGTCCGGAGTGGTCCAAGCCAAGAGAATCCTCGTTTGGCAGAGATTAATGAGGGTTTAAAGGTTGTAATCCTTACCGAAAGAGAAGGTTGGTATCAGATTAGTTTGGAGAATGGCTTAGTTGGTTGGCTTAAGACCTCTGAGGTTGAGCCTATATAGGTATTCTGATGCATTGGGCGCGATATGAGGAAAGTTGTTGAAGTGGATATACCTAATAGATAATGAATGGATTCGAAAGCGTCACTCGACAATTGTTTCGATATCAACTTTGATATCTTTACGCAATGTATGAAATACGCTGCAGTATTTGTCGAACGATAATTGTACTGCTCGCTCCGCTTGTTCTTGTTGTATGTTGCCCGTCATTTGAAATTGCATCTTGATGGAGTGGAAATAGCAAGGAGGCATTTCTTCTCTTTCGCCTTCAATTAAAATTTCCAACGTTTCCAATTCTGTTTTCATTTTTTTGAGAATGACAACAATATCGATTCCCATGCAAGCGCCTGCAGACGAAAGAAGTGCATCCATTGGCGAAAAACCTTGTCTTGCGTTGCCATCTAGTGTCAGTTGGCGTTTAGTGGAATTCGTTCCTTCGAAGGTAAGTTCTGACTGCCAACACAATTTCACCTTTTTTGTCTCAGTAGAAACAGCCATCTCAAGGAGCTCCCAAAACTAAAGTGACGTTTGTACCGCCGAATCCAAAAGAATTAGACAACGCTGTATGCAATTTCTTGCTTGTTGGCTGGATAGTAGGTGGATAATCTTTCAAAGTTGGGTCTAATGGTGTTGCGTTGATTGAAGGTGCGAGCCAATTGCCACGAAGCATCAATATGGTGAAGATTGCTTCTATGGCACCAGCTGCACTAACTGGGTGACCCGTATAACCTTTTGTTGATGAATAATTTACAAGACGTTCATTGAAAAGTGTTCTCATGGCTCGAATTTCCGAAAGGTCACCAAGAGGTGTTGAAGTCCCATGAGTATTGACATAATCGATTGTTTCGTGTGAAACCGCAGCGTGGGTAAGTGCGTTCTCCATGGATGAGAGAGCTCCTTCCCAACTGGGTGCGACCATTTCACCTGATCCGTCTGAACTCATCCCATAACCTTTCAATACTCCTTGGATCGGAACTCCGCGTTGTTCTGCGGTCGCTCGTTTTTCCAAGACAACAATGCCGGCTCCCTCAGAAAAGATGAACCCAGCCCGATTTGCTGAATATGGTCTCGAAGCTGTTATTGGGTCGTCATTGTTTTTGCTGTTATAAGCTCGCATCGAATCAAAACCTGCGAAAAAGTGTGGGTCCGCAATTTCGACGCCACCAGCTATAGCACAATCGACAATCCCGCTCTCGATAAGGTTGGCAGCAAGCAGGATGTTATATGCACCTCCAGCACATGCAGCGCTTACCGTAAATGAAGGTCCTTTAGTACGCAGGACACTTGACAGATTAGCGGAAACGGTCGAAGCCATTAGTTTAGGAATTACTGTGGCAGAGGTTCTCCTCATGCCTGATTCATTTAGAGTTTCCATCACTTCTCGATGAGTTGCGACGTCTCCTGTGCCGCTTCCTAC
>CAZFLB010000179.1:0-2603 GCA_964518945.1 uncultured Acidobacteriota bacterium
AGACGCTCACATAGTAAGGGTGAGCTGGCAGATAAAATGGAACGTGCCGGTTATAGCTTTCGTGAAATTGAGTCCACGATGAATTACCTTCGGAAATATAGATATATTGATGATGCTGTCTTTGCTATTCAGTTCGCGCAATCCCGTGCTAAATTCAATTACTGGGGTCCCACACGAATTTCACACCGACTGCAAGAGTTAAAACTACAAACTACTGACATTCAAAAAGCACTTGAGGAAACCTTTCCGAAAGGCGAGAACCAAGCTGCGACACGCGCGTTTCATCGCTATTTGAAAAAATGTAACCAAAACAAAACCGTTTTCGACCAGCGAGGCCGAGCCTATCGGCACCTCTTATCACGAGGGTTTTCTGGGGAGATCAGCCATGAGCTAGTATCTACCTATGATTTTGGACATACTGAGCCTTTAGAACAGATCGAGGAATAAATATAATAATGAAAGCTAGTAACGTCAGGAGCAGTTTTATCGACTATTTCAAGTCGCGCTCCCATCAAGTAGTGCCCAGTAGCCCTCTTATCCCTCTAAACGACCCAACTTTACTATTTGTAAATGCGGGGATGAATCAGTTTAAAGAAACTTTTCTGGGCAGGGACGAATGTGACTTCAAACGCGATGTTGCGGGTCAATTGTGCGTTTGAGCCGGCTGTAAGCACAACGTCCTAGAATACGTTGGCGTATCAGCACGTCATCTTACTTTTTTTGAAATGTTGGGAAATTTTTCGTTCGGGGACTACTTCAAGGAACAAGCTATCGAATTTGCTTGGGCTTTTCTTACCGACCAACTCGCACTAGACTCAGGACGACTTGCAGTAACTATTTTCGAGGGCGACAACATTGTGCCACGCGATAACGAAGCTGAAAAGTACTGGAGTCGTTATTTTCCCGCCAACCGTATTTATGCCCTCGGTAAGAAGGATAATTTTTGGTCCATGGGTGACACCGGTCCTTGTGGGCCATGCTCAGAAGTGCACTTCTTTCAAGGCAATGACATTTTTTGTTCTGAGCCAAAGTGTCTTGGCGTTCGCTGTGAGTGTGACCGTTGGCTAGAAATATGGAATCTTGTATTCATGCAGTTTGACCGCCAAACCGATGGCTCTCTTGTAGATCTTCCTTCGCCAAGCGTTGACACTGGGATGGGACTGGAGCGAATCACAGCGGTTGCTGAAGGGGTTTATAGCAATTACGACACTCACATCTTCCAACCACTTCTATCCGGCATTGAGAACCGAACCGGAAGATCGTATAGGGGGACAAACGAAGGACAAGATGTCTCATTTCGCGTTATAGCCGACCATATTCGTGCAGTAACGTTATTAATGGCAGATGGAGTCATGCCGCAAAACGAGGGTCGTGGATACGTATTGAGGAAAATTATGCGGCGAGCGATGCTGCATGGGCAACAATTAGGTGTTGAAGAACCTTTCTTATATGAGTTGGTCGACGTTGTCGTTTCAGAAATGCGTGGTAATTACCCTGACCTGAAACTTGCGTCATCTGCCATATCGAAGATAGTAAGTTCTGAGGAGGAGAGGTTCCGGACTACACTATCTACAGGCATCGGCGCACTTCATGAGAAATTAGCATCAAGTTCAGTGACCGCAACTAGGATCCTCCCTGGGAAAGATGCTTTTAAGGTTTATGACACGTTCGGCTTGCCGCTGGACCTTCTTCGTGAAATCGCTCAAAGACGCGAGATAGTCATCGACGAATCAGGGTTTTCAGCACAGCTGGAAAAGCAACGCAAAATTGCTCGAAGTTCATTCAAGAAAAATAAAGCTAACTCCACCGTTGGGCATGTTTATAGCGATTTGCGAGGAAAGTTTACTACCATATTCGATGGTTATGGCAGCACTAAGAGTTCGACTCGAACTGTTGCAATTCTAAAGGATGGCGAAGAAGTACTGCAGTTGCAAGATGGTCAGCGTGGCGAAGTATTCCTCACTAATACACCTTTTTATGCTGAAGGCGGCGGTCAGAATGGGGATCGCGGACTTCTTGTTGGGCCCGATGGCATAGCGGACGTATTGGACACCCATACTCCAATCTCTGGAATTACGTCTCACATTGTTATTCTCTCAAATGGTTCACTAGGAGTGGGACAGCCCGTAGATGCCATTGTTGACGAAACGCGCAGAAATGGTGCAGCTGCTCACCACACGCTAACGCACCTATTACACTCTGCGTTACGCGAAACCCTCGGAACGCATATTAAACAAGCAGGATCGTTAGTTACTCCGGAAAAACTTAGATTCGATTTTTCACACTTCGCACCATTGACAGATGGGGAACTCGAACACATTGAGGGTCAAATCAATACAAAAGTACAAGAAAACCTCCCAGTAGGTACTTCAAGCGTACCTCTAGACAACGCTCTAAGCAGAGGAGCTCTCGCATTTTTTGGAGAAAAATATGGAGACGAGGTCCGTCTTGTGGAAATCTCAGATTACAGCATAGAGCTATGCGGCGGAACCCACCTTCAACACACTGGCCAAGCGGGCTCTTTCTTTATCACCTCGGAGTCATCTATCGGATCTGGAGTTCGAAGAATAGACGCCGTAACTGGGCAAGCTGCAGTTAGTCAC
>CAZFLB010000180.1:0-7603 GCA_964518945.1 uncultured Acidobacteriota bacterium
GCCTTCAAGCGCAGTTCCTAATCCCTATGGCTGTGTCACTTGCTTTTGGAGTGATTTTTGCGACAGCAATTTCACTGTTAATTGTTCCATCGATCTACCTTGTTATCGAAGACTTATTGCAAGCATGGCGGGGATGGTTTGTCAGAAGGAGCACTGTGGGAGACGAAGTCTAGAATTTCTCCAAACACCTGCCGCAGTATCAAGGCCCAATGTCTGTCGGAATTACAATCTTCCCGACTTAAGATTCGTTTTGAGTGGAGCCAGCTAGGGCTTGTTTAAGTATTTCTTCAATGAGAAACAGATCGGTCAGAAGCGCTCTGACGTGAATGGAAGCATTTAGATTGTCGATAAGTTGTGAGCTGATTGACTCCTGTGCAAGCACGAGTTTTACTCCAGCACTTGTAGCTTGAGCATCCTGGGCGATTACATCGACAAAGGCATTGTATTGTTCAGCGGGAGCCAATTGGTTTGAGGTTACAACTTCGCGAAAACTCGGCACGAGTTTGCCAATTGCTTCATCGGCCTTTGTTAAGTATGTGCGTATTTCAGAACCAGCCTTCTTTCCCTCACTTCCATCGAGCCCTTGAGCAGCATAGGCTAGTGTAAATTCATAAGTTTCCTCAATTAACTCAATGTAGGTCTTAATATCAGTTAGTGTAGTCATCTGTTCTTCTCACAAAGGACCGGCAATATGGCTATTAGTAGAATGTGCTGTGCAGTATAGGAAGGCAGTTATTTCGATGACTCTTTACCTACTACCCACCTCTCTGGGTCGTGATTAGCGATGTAATCTTTCCTCGTAATCCATCCCAGGATCATCGAAATAGTCATCCAACGCTTTTCTGGAAGGATAGCAAAGTAAATGTGAGTCATTACCATTCCCACGAATCCAACAGCAGAGAGTCCATGAATAACGTAGACCCATCCCCAGCTATTTTCACTCAACATGTAGGAATTTCTGGCAAAAATAGTGCCGTCTATCCTAAACATCATCAATAAGCCTGTGGCCATTACCCCAAAGGCGGTTAGAGCAATCATGTTATGAAAGATACGATGGTCGACTGGATATTTAGCAGACTTTGATGGAGTCTCAGTCCCATTAATGATCTCTCGAACCTCTGCTTTCCATTCTGACCAATCTTTACTACTGATCCAGATGTCTCTCCAGTTCAACCAAAAGACAGTGTGAATTACGTGGAAGATGATGCTTCCAATTAGTACTAGTCCTGCAATCCAATGAATTGCAACCCAATCAAAGTGGATGCAGAGAACAGGGAGAAACCCCGTACCGAGGAGAACTAGTACTGACCCAGCCATTATCCAATGAAAAAGCCTTGCTGGAAGCGAGTGGCGAACAATTTTTTCGGGAATATTTTCGATTGTGGTTGATTCCAGGGTATTGCTTGCATCAGAAGGATGCTTTCTCCTGTATACGAGGTGACCAACAATAAATAATGCACCTCCAAGAACCGACAAATAGAAAAGATCCCAAGATATCCGAACCAAAATTTCCTGACCCCAGGGGTTTTGGTCCCACTGGAAGATATTCATCCTACGCCTCCGTTGCTCGGATTGCGCGTTTAACGAGGTTGCGCAAAAGAGGAATTTTGTAAGCGTTGTGCTGGAGAGGTCTAGCACCCAGAACTGCAAGTTCACCAGCGGCTTCGGCCACCTCCTCGGAAGCAGGTTGGTCTTTTAGTTGATGTTCCACATCGTGCAAACGCAATGGACGAGGGCTTACGGCACTAGCGACGAGTCGAATATCTTCTATTGTTCCGGCCGTTACTTTTACTGCTGCAGCTATGCCAACGAGAGCAAAATCCCATGCTTGACGGTCGCGAACCTTTTCGAAGTAAAATTGGGCACCGGACCATGTACCAGGAATTCGAATTGAAGTCAAAAGGGCGTTGGGTCCGAGAGTGGTCATGCGTGGAATGTCCGTGGCTTGTGTAATGAAGTAGTCTTCCGCGCTCACAATTCTTTCACCGCCGTCTGCATTTTGGATAACAAATTCAGCATCGAGTGCGATTAATGCCGGACCCGTGTCAGTTGGACTGACCGCTACACAGCGATTCGTTTCGAAGATAGCATGCTCTCGATTTATAGACGTTGGGGTGTCCGCGTAGCAGATATTGCCACCTGCTCGATAGCAAGGCCAGCCTCCACGATAGTACCAACAACGAGTATCTTGTGAAACATTACCACCAAGAGTTCCTTGGTTACGGATCTGTGGTGTAGCTACTTTCGATGCAGCTTCTGAGAGCAAACTAAAGCGGTCTCGGATATCAGCATTCATCGTAATATCACTCAGTGTTGACATTGCTCCAATCTCTATCCCGTCGCCGTTGACACGGATATCTTTAAGAGATTGGATCCCGCTGAGATCAATCACAACATCAGGACGCTTGATGCGGTCCTTGAACCAATCAAGACTGTCCAATCCGCCTGCAAGTGCCCAAGAAGCACTACCATAACGTTGTTTGAGGGAAAGAGCGTCACCAATATTTTCAGGTTGGAAGAGCTCGAAGGCTGGAATCGTATCGCGAACCACGGCCATAGGGTATCTCCTTAAACGTCGGTCGCGAGCACCTTAATGGGCTGCGGCCTTTTCTCGAGCTGGTTAATAATCAAATCGGTCATCATTGGTGCACGATTAAGATCGAAATCGCCGATAGCGTCTTGAATCGCACACAGAACTGCAGCTACACCGGCTCCAAATGGCGCTTCACCAATGCCTTTAGCACCGATTGGATTTTGTGGGTCATGTAACTCTACCGCTCCGGCTTTCATCTCTAAGGGGACGTCCAGTATCGTCGGTGGCTTGGCGTTATAAAGGCGATGAGTTGATTGAACCCCCCATTTAGGGTCATAGATCCACTTCTGGCTCCGAGCAAGACCAAAGCCTTGTACTCCACCACCATGCAGCTGTGCTGCTAGGCTTCGTGGGTTCATCACAGAACCTGTGTCGCACACAGCGGTGTAATGCTGGATATCGACCGTGCCTGTTTCTTTGTCAACCTCAACTTGAGCAAACCCAACCACAAAGGACCAAAGGTCTCCATCGCCTCCGTAGTTATCTTTCGCTGCACCGATAACTCCTTGGCCGGCCAATCCTGCTACAGCAGTTTTTGTCCACTCGTTAAGGTCTTCAGCAACTTCATGCCCATCAAACGAGCCACCTAATTCAATTGCTCGGGTAGCCGCGGCAGCAAGTGTCATCCCGCTTGCCCGGTTTCCTTTTCGATGAACTCGTCCTCCAGATACGTCATAGCTCTTTGGCGAACCACCAAATTGTTTGGAAGCGATTTCTTGCAGGTTCTTTTTGAGTGCAGTTGCGGCCGCTAAATTGGCGCGTGTGTGTGCATGTGTGGTTTGACTGCCAGCTTGCACACTGGAATGTGGTAAATGTTTACCGGTGTTCCCCCAAATGACGACCGTGTCTTCCCAAGGTATGTCTAGTAGGTCGCATGCTACACGAGCAGTATCGAAGGTCGAGTGCGTGCCAAGATTTCCAATGCCTTGATGAACATAAAGCTTTCCATCGTCCTTGATTACCATGAGACCGTCAAAACCGCGGCTGCCTGCGACATAAGATGAGAGTGAGACCCCGACGCCTTTGACTTTGCTGCCATTTGTTTGGCCACTCTGTTTTTTGAACTCATTCCAACCGACCATTTCGGCGCCTTTGTCAAATGTTTCTCGGACGTAAGCAGATGTGACTTTGTGCTGGTTGGAGCCATAGATTGTGTCGTTGTCAGGAGCATTTATTTTTCGAATATCTAGTCGGTCGAGTTGGAGATGTTTTGCCACCTTGTCGATCACAGGTTCGAGCATTGCCGTAAGTTGCACTCCACCTGGTGCTCGTTGAGCCGCACGAGGAGGAGTGTTTGTTAGGACGGAGATGCCACGGAACCGCATATTTAAAGGAGTGTAGTTGAGTGATGCCACTCGGCTTGCACTAGTGAAGTCACTAGAGCGACCGTATGGGCCATTGTCCTGAACAATATAGAGGTCGAGAGCGGTCATGCGGCCGTCTTTACGAAAGCCCATCTTAGCGTGAGCCTGAAAACCAGGTCGTGCCCTTCCATAAGAATTTTCTTCAGCACGGCTTACGCGATGCATTACAGGGCGGCCGGTTTTCTTTGACAGTAGTGCAGATATTGCCATATTTACTGTTCCACTGATTTTGCTACCGAAACCTCCACCACAGTATTGAGCTACAACAACGACTTGGGTAGGGTCAATTCCAACTTGCCGAGCTACAGCGGGGCCAGTGCGCTGTGTGCTCTGGGTAGAAGGATGAATATATAGCTTGTCATTCTTCCAGTATGCCATGCAGCTTCTTGGCTCTAGGGGGTGGTGAGTCTGCGATTGGTGGTAAAGAGTTTCTTCGATGGTGTAGTCTGACTCTTTAAACCCTTCGGCAATGTCTCCTAGTTCAAATTCTTCCTCGGGCTCGCCCATTGGTAGCGAGTCGCCGGCATCTCGAAACACCTGTTCTGACCATTTGATTTCTACGACCTCTTTGCGGTCTTTCACTGTGTTGCCCCCAACTCGGGCATTGGGCCCGTTCGGGCGAAGGCTGTCAAGAGGATCAATTACAAATGGTAATGGCTCATAATCGACCTTGATAGATTCAATTGCGAGAGCTGCTGTTGGTTCGTCCACAGCTGCGACAGCGAGAATAGGTTCGCCTTGATAGAGGGGCTCATTGGTTAGTGCGCGATCGCCTCCCACAAGATTGTCGGTTTCGGGCAAGTCGTCGGCTGTAATAACTCCGAAGACTCCCTCCATTTGTTCAGCTTGTCGAGAATCGATGCTCCGCACACGGGCGTGAGGCATTGGACTCATCAGTACCTTTGCCATCAGCATGCCATCTGCTTTGAAGTCCTCAGCATACTTGGCCTTCCCTGTCATTTTTGCAATGAGATCTGGCGGTGAGTAATTGGTTCCGAACAGTTTAGCTTTCGCCATCTCAACCCCTCCGCGAATATTCGGCTGCGTTCATTGCGCAATCGAGAATTTTGTTATAGTCACAACACCGGCACAAAATACCTGAAAGTGCTTGAGCTGTCTCCTCTCGAGTTGGCTGTTTGTTGGAATTCACCATAGCAACCATGCTCATAATAAATCCAGGTGCACAAAATGCACACTGAAAGCCGGCGCCATCGACTACAGCCTGTTGAACGGGGTGGAGACTACCATCATCTGCCGCTAACCCTTCGATAGTTGTTACTTCTCGGCCTCGAATTGTGTGTGTGAAAACAGAACATGAATAATGTGTGACGCCATCGATCAGTACTGTACAGCTCCCACATTCGGCACGGTCACAGCCCATTTTTGTTCCTGTCAGCCCTAGTTTATACCTCAGAGTTGTTGCTAGTGTTTCTTGTCTCAGAACATCGACTCTTCGGTCCTGACCATTAACACGCAATGTGATGAGGCGTTCTGTAGACCCTTGTACACCTGATTGAGCAGAGGCAGCGCCTCCGCGAAACAGATAACCAGCCGAATATGTTGCAGCACCACCAGCGATAACCCCTTTGATGAAATTTCGCCTTGAATAACTTGTGTCGACTTCCTCGATCTCTATCATTAAATGATCCCCTCAAGCATCTTGTACGAAGCTTGCTGTTTTGAGCGATTTATTGTCAAACTCCCCTTGGAAGTATCATAAAACAGAGTGTTTGTGCAAGTTTTGCTTTGCGAAAAGTTGGTGGTGCTATAACAGATAAACATACTCTAGCAATAACGTTTGGCTAATTTACTCGTAACGAAGGGCGTCGATCGGATTCAAAGCCGCCGCACGTCGCGCGGGAAGTACGCCGGACATCACCCCGATTGCTACTGCAATTGCAAACGACATCGCGATTGCACCAAAAGATAAGTTGGTCGACCAGCCAAACACTCCTGAAAGTGTTAGTGAGACTGCTGTTCCAATAGCAACACCGAGCATTCCTCCAGAGAGGGCGAGTGTGAGAGACTCTGCAAAGAATTGGGACGATACGTCTGAAGCTTTTGCACCTACTGAAAGCCTTAGTCCAATCTCTCTTGTGCGCTCTGTCACTGACAGAAGCATTATATTGGTGATCCCTATTCCTCCCACTATCAAAGATACAAAAGCAATAGCGGCAAGGAGAGCCTTCATAGTTCTACCGGACCTCTCAAGAGTGACCGATAATTCTGAAAGGGTGACACTCTCGAGATTTGGCAAGTTGCCTACAAGTACACGAGCGACATTAGGATGCAATCCTTTTGCTAAAATCTCGGTTGCTTGTGTGGTTACTGTGAAATCGTCGGGAGCAGTATCGGAGATGGCGTGTCGTTCACGAAGCAGCTCTGTAATTGCAGTACGGACTTGAGTTACTTCTCCAGAGGACTCAGCTGTGACAGTGATAGTGTTTAAGTTTGTGAGATTTAATAGTGAGTGGATAGTTGTATATGGTGTGTATACGGCATCAATCTCGTCGTCTCCAGGGGCGCCTGGTGTCATCCAGTTTGTGCTCGCAGTCACACCGACTACTCGAAATTGCTGATTCCAAATAGTGATGTCTTCTCCGACCGGGTCAACGCCGCTGCCAAATAGTTTTTCGCGTACCACACTACCCAATACAACTACTCGTTCGTTGCGTGATAGTTCTCGACTTGTGAAGAATCGTCCTTGTACGATCGTGTGAGCACGACGGACAAGAGGTAGGTCAACGTCCGTACCGTGAAGACGGGTAAACCAACGAGATTTGTCCGAATAAACTTTGACGTTCTCGTGGACTCCTGATGCGACATCAGAGACTCCGGGGAGGTTGCTGATAGCTTCGGCATCCTCTTGCGTCAATGTAGCCGCACCACCTAGTCCTGCTTCAGCATCGCCGAGCCGCTCTGCAGCAGTCGGGTGGTCATGCTTTTCCATTGGATCATTTTCTGGATGTGCGTGCGCAACCGGACCGAACCATTTATTTAGTTTTTCCAACCAAGCGTGTGGTGCCAGAACGCCACCACCACCTTCACCTTTTGTCCGATAGTTGCCAGCTTTGACAAGTATTACGTTTAAGCCTGCTGCGCGGACTTGGTCGTGTATAGCTCTCTGAGCTCCACTCCCAATAGCCACAGTGACTAAAACAGCTCCTACGCCGATTGAAAGCCCTAGAAGAGCTAGGGTTGTACGTAACGGATAGCGCTTCAAAGCGCTAACAGCGATTTCATACGTAATGCGGTCCTTCATAGTTTTGACTCCGAAGACTGGCTTGTTACATCATCACTGAGTATTTTTCCATCAGCGAGCTCGATGATTCTGGACGCATACTCCGCTATGATTCGCTCGTGGGTAATGATGATAATAGTAAGTCCTTGCTCTTTGTTGAGCTTCTGGAAAGTCTGCATAATGTCGATGCTGGTACGACTGTCTAAGTTGCCTGTCGGTTCATCAGCAAGCAAAATATCCGGTTCGTTCAAAAGAGCTCTTGCTATAGCCACTCTCTGTTGTTGGCCTCCAGACAACTGACTCGGGTGGTGGTCAGCTCGATCTGAGAGTCCGACGGCATCTAACGCTTTACTCGCGCGGATTGTTCTGTCGGAAGGCGACACCTTTTCAGCGCCATACACAAGC
>CAZFLB010000181.1:0-32081 GCA_964518945.1 uncultured Acidobacteriota bacterium
CTGAAGGAATAGGAAGAGAACCTTCGTTGCTCGTTTGGCGTGGTATTTTTGACGAGATCCTTAGGGTAGGCGCAGTATCTAAAGGAGTTCGGCTAATAGATTCGATGGCTTATCGTGTTGCACGAAGTCCCTCTGGGTACGAAGTGTTTTTTGGTGAAGAGTTCAAACTTGGTTGTCGGTTTTTAGTTGATGCCTCAGGACGAACTGCCATCGTTGCAAGAAAATACAGGCTCCGAGAAAGTCGTTTCCAAACACTTGCACTGACAGCCCATTTTCGAACAGATGAGACGAATCCACCTACTGTTGTGGAGGCCATTCCGGATGGGTGGATTTGGTCTGCTCCGCTTGCGAATGGCCTCCGTGATGTGACGGTTATGCTTGAAGGCGAAGCATCTCATCAAGAGGCAATCGACGCTGCACCTAATTTGTCCGATCTCGTGAAGGAGACACCACGAGTCGGTAGCATTCGAGCCATTGATGCCACGCCATATGTTTCTAGTAAATTTTGTGATGATAATGTCATTTTTGTTGGTGACTCTGGTTCGTTTCTCGATCCTCTGTCAGCGCACGGTGTACACAAAGCTATGGATGCTGGGATGGTTGCTGCTGTAGTTGTTCGCACTGTACTCGAGCGGCCAGCTATGGAGAGAGACGCAGTCGAGTTCTTTAGTCAAAGAGAAAGCAATATATATAAGGTAACAAAAGAACGTTTGAGTCGCCTATATCGTAGTGAGACACGTTTTGCAGCTCGCTCTTTTTGGAAACAACGCTCAGGGAGCAAAGTTGTTGATGAACCGATGATACCTAGGTTGCCCTTGCGTTCTGACATGAAACTCAGATGTGGACCGGGTGTTGAGCTTGTCGAAGCTCCGGTCCTCGAGGAAGAATTTATTGAGCGAAGAACAGTCCTGATGAGTCCTGAACGAGAGCGAGCGGTTCGATATTTTGGAGAGGTGTCTCTACCTGAAGTATTTTTACACGCAACTCGATCTGAAACTGCTGCTATCGCTGCGCGCTCCGCTCCATATCCTTTTGATAAAGCTTATAAAGCTATCGATTGGCTTTATAGCTCAGGTTATCTGATAGAATGATATTCCCTTTGTTTCACGGAGGTTCATGCAGTTGAGATGCTTGAGAGTTGCAAACTCGCTTCCCTTCCTTTTGTTGTTTTTTTCAGCTTCGTCCTTTCCTGAAGACGGATTACCGGTAACGAGTGATTTGGTTCGTAGTGCTTGCGGGCCATGCCATGATACCGATGATAAAGGGCGAATGACACGGATTTCTTATGCACGCAAGACACCTGAAGGATGGCAGCTTACTTTGAAAAGGATGATTCGAACCAATGACCTTGACTTAACACCAGACCAAGCAAGGCAGGTCGTGCGGTATCTGTCAGATAACCATGGACTCGCACCTGAGGAGTCTAGGCCTTATTTTTATCATGCTGAGAAAAGACCTCAGCGTGAGATTATCGCTGATCAGCAGATTGTGGACACCTGTGTACGGTGTCATACAGGTGCGCGGTTTATGACTCAACGACGCACCTCAGAAGAGTGGAAGCTGCTAAAGGGTATGCACATCGGTTATTTCCCCGTGATAGAGTCGCAAACTTTCAGGGGGCCATCACCACTTGCTGATCCTGATGCATACGATTTAGATGGCATTGAAAACAAGTGGCGGGCAGATGTTGTGCTCGAAAAACTTGCTAGTCAGTTCCCTTTTGAAACTCCGGAGTGGAAGGCATATCGCGCTAAGGGTTCTACACGCGAAATCGAAGGCCAATGGCTTCTGAAATCACGAGAAATAGGTAAAGGTCCTATAACAGGTATAGTGGTGTTTTCTGGGTCTGAAGGGAATTATACGTACACTGCTCAGATCAACCTCTCCGATGGTAGAACTATTGAGCGTGAGGGGAGAGGTGTTCTTTACGGAGGATTTTCGTGGCGAGGCCGTTCAACTGGCCCTGTTTTCGGTGAGCGCCGTGAAGTAATGATGCTGTCTTCTGATGGTTCGCAACTGAGTGGACGGTTGTTTTATGGAAGCTATGGTGAATTGGGTGTGGATATTAGTCTTAAGCGTATTGGCACCGATCCTAAGATTGTGGCCGTTTGGCCCCGTTCGGCAAAGACCGGTAGTGGCGAAGTGAATCTTACTGTTTACGGTGCAAACTTTACAGACGAAGACTTGACCTTTGGCCAAGGGGTACAGGTCGTAAATATCAGAAATCGCTCAAAGACGATCCTTAATGTGACGGTCAATGTTGCAGAGGATGCACTTCTAGGTTATCGCGATGTGGCTGCAGGGCTTACGCAAGCAACTAATGCATTTGCCATTTATGATAGTGTCGATTATGTGAAAGTGATTCCCGAAGAAGCCTTGGCCCGAGTTGGTGGAGTGGGTGTTCCCAAACAATATATGAAATTTGAGGCGGTGGCCTATCATCGGGGTCCGGATAATGAATCTCTTACTGAAGACGATATTAAGCTAGGTGTTGTTCAACCCGATTGGAGTATCGAGGAGTATCACATTCGTCATGGGGATGATGATAATAAGTATGTCGGGACAATCGGAAATAATGGCTTATTCACTCCAGCCGAGGATGGGCCGAATCCTGACCGTGAGTTGAATGCTAACAATTTTGGAGATGTTTGGATTGTCGCAAGCTATAAGCCGGATGGTGCACAATCTGTTGTGCGGGGACGTGCACTTCTAGTAGTGAGCATTCCAGTTTTTGTTTATTGGGATCTTTTACAGTGATGTTGAATCTTGTTCACGCAGCAGAGTTTAAGCGTTTTAGGTCAGGAGACCGTGAGTTTGCTTTCCTTATCCCTTCGTCTATGGTGCTGGAATTAGATTCGGAAGTCGGAGCAATTCTTGATTCTCTTGAAAATGGTCCAGTACCTATAGAGAAATTGGGTAAGACTCCTCAAGCTGTTAATGCATTACGAGAGCTTGGACGCGTTGGCGCGATCCGGCGAGATGATGCTCCTGATGTTGCTATTAGTCAACTTGCCACCCCGGAAACTCCGCCACCGCTAAGCACAATTGTACTCAATGTTACAAACAGTTGTAATCTTAGCTGCCGTTATTGCTATGAATATGGTGATGATCGACTTGAAGCTAAAGCAGCTCCACAGATAATGAACGAAGAGACTGCGCGGCAATCGGTTGATACTCTTTTCGCAGAATCTGGACGGAACAATAAGTTGCAGATCACATTCTTCGGTGGAGAGACTCTTTTGAACTTCAAGGTGATTCGTCCCACTGTCGAATATGCACGAAGGAGGGCAAAAGAAGAGGGCAAGTTTGTTGATTTTAGTCTTACAACCAACGCTACGCTGCTGACGAGGGACATTAGCCAATGGCTTTCTGATAATCGTATTGGGGTGACTGTGTCTATTGATGGTCCGAAAGAGGTCCAAGATAGCATGCGAATATATGGGAAGACCAATATGGGAAGCTATGATGTTGTTGCACCGCGCATCAAGGAGCTCTTGTCCTTGTATACGACACGTCCCATTGGGGCACGAGTGACCTTGACTTCTAAATTCATCGATGTGCCACGTATTTTTTCCCATTTAACAGAAGAAATGGGTTTTTACGAAGTAGGATTTGCTCCTGTGACATCATCGGCAGGGCTTGATTATGCAATCGATGGTGGAGGATTTGATGAATTGCTGCGCCAATTCAAGAGTTTGGCAGGTCGCTATGTCGATGCAGCCTGTAAGGGAAAGTACCTAGGCTTTTCAAATTTAAGTGACATGCTTGGAGAAATACACAAGGGCGTTTCTAAAGCTTATCCGTGCGGTGCTGGAATCGGACTGTTGGGCGTTGCTCCCAAAGGGGAGATAGGACTTTGCCATCGTTTTGCAGGAGCCGGGGATCACGATTTTGGCCATGTATCCTCTGGGATTGATAGCAAAAAGCGTGCTGAACATCTAACTCGTGGCCATATCGATAAGCGCACAGACTGCCATACCTGTTGGGTTCGCAGTCTTTGCTCGGGGGGGTGCTACCATGAAGCCCAGGTGCGTTATGGTGATCGGTTCCGTCCCAACCTTCATTATTGTGATTGGATCCGTGAGTGGACAGCACTGGGCCTTGATGTCTATGGGGAAATCTTGACTAACAATCCGGCGTTTCTTGACAGATTTGACGAAAGGAAGGTCGCATGAAGCATTTGAAGGCTTGTAATCGTAAGGCAGAAGCCGTATTGGAGTTTTTGGAAGCTGAAGGTGGAAGCGTTGAGGCTCTACAACAAGACCGACCGCCACACTACCCGCCGGGCTGCACAACGATTTTCTCTCCGGGATGGGAGGTTGATGTGACAGGGGGTACAGCAGCGCTTTGCCAGCCAATGGAACGAGATCTCTATGACTGTTACAAGACTTGTTTTTGGCCCGCACAGGTTCCGGATTATTTGAATAATAATCCGGATTGGCATTCGGGTTGCGCAAGTGCTACACAGGATTGGCGCAAGATCGATCTCGTTTTTCCGTAGTCCGAAGGTTATCGTGGAACATTGGATGAAAATTATTACCCGTGTCATCGTAATAACTCTCGTTTTTGGAGCCCCCGTTTTAGCTCAAGTAGAACCTACCGTCTTCATTTGCGGTATCTGGCCGAATAAGATTTTGTTTTTTGATCAAACCACTGATCGATTCACAGATGCTTTGCAGTTGAACCACGGCGCTGTTACCAATGCAGCGTACACAAGTGATAAAAGTCGTTTTTTTGTTGTTACCGACCGGATGGAATCTGTTGAAGTTATAGACCCGGTTCGACGGGCAGTAATTGATGAATTCAAATTATCAACTGAGAACAGAAGAGTACGTATCTTTGGTGTATTTCCTAATCGTGAAGGAACAAAAGCTTACATAACCTTCAGTGCAACGGAAATTAAAAGTGATCGTTTTGTTCGTAACGAAGAAGCTGATGTAGTCCTCTACGACCTCCGTAAGAAAAAAATTGTCGACCAATTCAAAATTCCTGATGAGGTTGCAGTGACCGGTAGGCCTCGGATTCATATCTCTCCCGAAGAAAAATCTATTTTTTTCATCGGAAGGGACATTTATGAAATGGATGCTGAGACTCACGAAGTGGTTGACAAATTAGAAATGTCAAAACCTATTCTTTCTGGTTACGGACCATTTCGCGGAGGTTTGAGTCTCACTGAAACTCAACCTGGAATTTTCTACGGTATCTATCGCACTGTCGATCCTTTCCAGAATAAGAAGATGTTTGGTATTGCCAAGCTAGATCTTTATGAAAAACAGATCACTTCTTTCGAATTAGGGCCTCAATTAAGACTTGGGCGCTTTGCGTTGTCTGCTGATGGCAAGAGAGGTTATGCGGGTTTGCACGACATGGTTGTCGTCGATATGGAAACTAAAAAGGTTTTACTGAAAAAAGAGGGTTTTGAGCGTGGCCGGACAAATATTTCTATGATTGTTTCTTACGATGGAACTAAACTCTACGTTTCGGGAGTTGGAGACACGATGTGGGTGTACGATGCGAACTCGCTCGAGGAAATCACGTCTGTTTTTGCAGGAGGAGATTTTATGATGCCTCCGGTAGAGATACCAAACCCGAAGACTTCTGCTTCTCACTAGCGTGGGCTTATATCGCCGGGCTCTTGGTTTTGCTTTACCATATTGGCGGCGTCTCGGTTTTGTTCTTAGCGTGTCCATCTTTGCAACACTCCTTGGTCTTGCCCAGCCATATTTTCTTAAGGTTCTGATTGATGACGCATTCCTTGCGTCGGACTTTGAACTTCTTGTCAAAGTGTCGGCACTGCTGTTCGTTGTTTCAATAGCAAGTGTTGTCCTAAACAGTGTTTCGGGTTACCGATATATTCAGGTTTCGACTGAAGCACTTTTTGACATTCGACTACGTGTGTTTCGACATTTACAAACTTTGTCGCCTCAATTTTATTCAAAGACCCCCATGGGGGACATACTATCTCGTCTCAATAATGATGTTTCAGAAATACAACGGATGGCATCGGATACGTTCTTGTCATTATTAACAAACCTTGTCTTTCTTGTTGGTACAGTATTCATCCTGATTTTGCTGGACCCACTTTTATTTGTACTAAGCATTGCGCTTCTCCCACCGTCAATTTGGATAATCAGGCGTTACCGGGAGCAGGTAACTGAGAAAAATCTTCGACTAAGGGAGAGCAGTGCGGATATAGGAAATTTTCTTGTCGAGTCTTTGCTTGGGATACGAGAAACTGTAGCTTCTCTTCAAGAAGAACGGGAGGTGAAGAGGTTTAAGGACAAAAATGATCACTTCATTCGAGTACTGCTTGATCGACAACTCACAAATTACTTTGCGTCTGGTATTCCAGGAGTTCTTCTATCCGTGTCAACATTGTTAGTGTTTTTAGTTGGCGGCCACATGGTGATTAATGGAAGTTTCACGATGGGTAGCTTTGTTGCATTTACAGCCTACCAGGCTCGTTTGTTGGGTCCCTTGTCTGGGCTAATGGGCTTGTACTTGAGTTTGCGAGCGACGAGGGCATCTCTTGAACGCGTTTTTGAGCTTCTTGACGAACCGACCGAAGTCGTGGAAGCGAAGAACCCTATCGCTGTAACCTCTTGTCGAGGAGAGATCACTTTTGACGGGGTCTGCCTTGATTATGGTCGCGAGCCAGTTCTTAAGGATTTGAGCTTTACCGTTGGTTCAGGACAAATGACAGCTATAGTAGGACCTAGCGGTGTTGGTAAATCAACTTTGGTGGATCTGATTCTCCGTCGTATTGATCCGAAAGAAGGAAGAGTTTTACTGGACGGTGTTGATATTACAAAACTTAAGTTAAGAGATTTAAGAAGTTCGGTTGTTGTTGTGGAACAAGAGGCTTTTTTGTGGAATGTCTCAATTGAAGAAAACATACGCTATGCAAAGCCAGAAGCGAGTAAAGGAGATGTAGTGGCAGCAGCCAAGCTTTCGGGAATCCACGAGTTCATCACGGCACTACCCCAAGGCTACCGTACGTTTGTAGGGGAGCGAGGACTGCAGCTTTCAGCTGGTCAAAAGCAAAGGGTTGCCATTGCGCGAGCCATTATTCAGGATGCTCCTGTTTTAGTTTTCGATGAGGCAACTTCGGCGCTCGATGGCGAGATAGAGAATTCGATTACGAAAGCACTTTTCAACTTGCTAACACGGCGTACAACGATACTGTTATCGCATAGATTGCAAATTGTTGCTATAGCCGATCGTGTGTTAGTTCTTGAAGCAGGCCACATCGTACAGGAAGGATCAGTGCAATCGCTTTTGGCCGAAGAGGGTGTGTTTCAACGGCTTTTCGCTAAAATATGATTGTATTTGGTCTGAAGTCATGAAAGCGCTCTGTTCAACAGGAGACTTGTTATGAAACGAGTTGTCCGAGTTGGTGTGGCTGATAGTGGTATCAATCCGGCACATCGCCATGTGGGCTTGGTTGCTGATGGAGTTGGTATCAACTTTGTCGATGGTGAACTTTTGATAGACGACGATTGGTACGATCAAATTGGGCACGGCACTGCTGCGGCAGCGACCATCTGTGGTCATGCCCCGAAAGCGGAACTATACGCGATTCGTATTTTTCGGAGACGTCTCGAGACGCCGGTTGAAACACTTCTCTATGCGATCGATTGGGCGATTGCACACAAACTCGACATCTTGAATTTAAGTCTCGGTTGTACTGATAATAGTTGTCGTAGCGATTTTGTTACTGTTTGCAACAGGGCACTAACGGCCGGTTTGTCTATAGTGTCAGCTTACGAGGTTTTTGGTAAGGCATCATTCCCAGGTTCCCTTCCGGGCGTAATTGCGGTTACTTCAGATTCTCACTTGGCACAGGACGAAATCAATGTTGTTGAAGGTGTAATAAAAGCTTCGCCTTGGGCTCGCCAGCTTGGCAATCTTCCGAAAGAGAACAATTTTCACGGTCTAAGTTTTGCTGTAGCAAATGTTTCCGGAATCGTAGCAGGTTTGCTTCAAAAGACAGACTCAACGGACGGAATTCTCAGTTGTTTGCAAAGAAGTGTGCGGTGTACTCCCAACGACCTTAAGTAACTTGCCAATGTAACTAAAGTCCGTTGTGAAGGGATAGGGTGATGAAAAGTTTGTTAGCTCCGATCTTAGCGGTCCATGTTATGAGCATTCCGGTATCGGTAGAACCAGCGAAAGGCGTTTTTCTCGTTGCAAAGTCAAGTATTGATGGTGGGCCGTTTCACCAAAGTGTAGTTCTATTGCTTGCCCATGATGAAGGCGGGACGTTGGGAGTTATAGTAAATCGACGTACAGAAATTCCGATAGTGAAAGCGGTTCCGGAACTTAACTTGAGCGAACGCTCATATGAGTTTTTTTTCGGAGGTCCAGTTGGTTTAGATGGCCTCTTCTTTGTGTTCCGCAGTGATGTCCCCAGAGATAACGTAGAGTTTGTGATTAAAGGTGTTTACTTCAGTGGAGATCGCTCGCTACTTGATTCGCTGATTGACAATGATGTTAAGGACAGTGAAATCCATTTTTTCTTGGGACACTCGGGTTGGGCACCAGGTCAGCTTGACGTGGAGATTTTGCGAGGAGACTGGCATCTTTTACATGCAGATATATTTACTATATTTGAAAAAGACCCTTCGAAGATGTGGAAGGAACTTTCAAAAAAGAAGGGGCTTAGGGCAAGTACCTTATAACTACCCCTGCTTTCATTACGAAACGTACCTGACGCAGTGAAGTAATGTCATTTAGAGGGTTTCCTTCGACGGCTATTAAGTCTGCCTCCATACCCTTAGAAAGTGTTCCGGTGATATGTTCTAGCCCAAGCGATCGTGCGGCAAGCGATGTTGCGGAGATAAGTGCATCGCTTGGGTCTTGACCACCTTTAGTGACGCGGTAAATCAATTCCTCCACATTTTTCCCGTGAGCGCCAGCGACAGCATCGGTTCCAAATATGATGTTTAGTCCTTTTACCTTAAGGCCTTGTTTAAATGACTCGAGTGCTTTTGGTACAGCTAGTTCCATTTGCTTGAAGCCGTTGTCACTGTAATTCCCAATTCCGATGTAGCGGTGTTTGTTTTTAAAATAGTTATCAAAAATCAGATGAATGTGTGGATCTAAAAAAACTTTGTGTTTTGACATGAGATTTAAGGTCTCGCGATTGAGAAGTGCGCCGTGCTCGATTGTCGTACATCCGGCAAGTACGCTGCGACGTGCACTCTCTGACCCGTGTGCGTGCACGACAGACCTGAGACCCATAGCGGTTGCCTCGCCACAGGCAGCGTTAAGTTGCTCTTGGCTCATAGTGGGTTTACCTCCATCGCGAATACTTGCTGAGCCAAAGATTTTGATGACATCGGCACCGTTGTGTTTCTGCTGACGCACGAAATTTCGGATAGTCTCAGGATCGCCAGTTTGAGCACTTGCGCTTTGAAGCGATGTGAGAATCCGCGGACCGGGGAGGATACCAGCATTTACAGCGTCTCTTAATGGTTTGTCAGTCGGAGAACCTAAGCTTTGGATTGTAGTTATGCCTGCGAGCAACATGTCATAAGCGTTTCCTGCTGCGTAAAGTATTTTTTCCTCAGGAGGTTCGTTGTCATCGCGATGAAGGCGATCATCTTGATCGAAATGCCAATCCAAATGAACGTGGGTGTCGATGAGTCCAGGGAGGACCGTTAGACCTGACAAATTGTAATCTGAACGATCCGTTGCGCTTCGTTCGACGATTGTCTCAATGCGATTACCTTTAATGGTAATTGTTTGGTTTTCCAGCAGCGTTCCGAGTCCGTCAAAAACAAGGGATCCAGTAATAGTTACGGCACTTTGACCATTAGCAAGGCCGTTTGCAAGTAATAAAATAAGAACAGTTGAAGCGACGGGGTTTCTTGCCATTACCTCATACCGGTGCGCGACTGGGGTATTCTTTTGCAATCTCATCAGCCGAGCGAAGAGAAAGTGCGGCGAAGGTTAGTGTGCCATTGTTGCAGCCTGAGGAGACGATCGTTGGTGCACCTACTACCCACAAGTTTTCGTGGTCGTGGGTTCTCCCGAGTGGGTCGACAACACTTTCTTCCGAATTCTCACCCATCCGGCAACCACCGCCCGGGTGGTCTTGGAGATCATCAACACGTGACCTTAAAATCTTTCCATTCCCAGCAGCAACGATTCTATTGATGATTCCACGGATTTGCTCTTCTGTATATTGGCGAAGCTCCTTAGACCAATCGCTGTCTAAAAAGTCAATTTTCGGCAGGAGATCTCCCCAAGGATTCTTTCGTTTTTCATCTAGTGTTAGAGAGCTTTCTTTGGCAGGAATTACGTCGTAGTAAGCTCGCAAGCGGGCTACACCTGTACTTGTTCTTTTTTGCCAGTCATTTAAAAGGGCCTCACCCATCAGGCGTTGATTATCGTCGTCCATTAGTCTTGGTCGCCGATTAAAATCTGATTCCCATATTCTGAGATCATGCCGGATGTACCGTTCACTTTGTTTTTTTTGAAACTTCTTAGAGAGAAGGCTGTCTGCTCTATAAGTGCCAGGATATAGTTTTTCCGGAACTTCAATAAATGCGTTTATTGAACGGTGACCAGTAACGTATTTACCTACCATTCCGGTACGGTTGGCCAGTCCATTAGGAAATCGTCCGTTAGCTGACAATAGCAGAAGATGAGGACTCCAGCAGTAACCTGAAGCAATAACAAAAGTTTTGGCACGATAGAGGAGGTTCTCATTTGGGTTATCTCTATCTAGAGCTACAACGTGGTCGATTCGGTTACTTCCCTCTTGGAGAAGCAATTTTCGAACCAGGGTGCGGCTGTGAAGCTTGATTCTTCCATTTTGTAAAAGAGTTTGAAAGGTGAAGTCCGGCGTATACTTAGCTCCAGTCGGACAAATATTGCAGGTGTCGCATCGAGTACACACATTGCGCCCTTGGTAAGGAATAGAATTTTTAGCCACGGGGTTGCGCCAAAAGGGAATTTCTGATTTTTCAGCCCATTTCTTTAGTTGTTCAAGGTTATATGACAAAGGAAGTGGAGGAAGAGGATATTGTTTTGATCTGGGATCTAGATCTGAGGGGCCTTGCTCACCAGCGACACCGAGGCGTTCTTCGGCTTCTTGGTAAAACGGTTCTAAATCGTCATAGGTTAGGGGCCAGTCATAGCCAATACCATAAAGCGATTTTACTCGAAAGTCCTCGGGGGAATATCTAGGTGATGTTCCGCCCCAGTGAAGAGCTAGTCCACCGACCGACATCGAACGGGACTGAATACCTCTAGCCGTTTGCCCTTCGATATGATCTCCAGGCCATGGATTTTCGCGATACTTTAAGAAACGTTCTCTTAGTTCAAAACGCTCATCTAAATTAAAAATTTTATTACCCGCTTCGATTACTATGACCTGAGCGTTGGTTTTGTCGGTTATTTTTTCCGCAACCATAGCTGCGCTGATACCCGCTCCGATGATGACAATGTCTGTTTCAATAGTTTTTGTCATCGTTTCAACCTCTTCCCTTTGTAAGAGGTGTTGGTTTGTTTGGTGCACTGTCTAAACCACGACAGGTGTGTCGTTCGATTGCTGCATCATATGCGAGGTCATTTGCTTCAGAGGTACTGTAAAAAAAAGAGAGCAAGCCGATCGCTATATGTGGTGCGTCACCAGTGTATGGAAGGTCCAATGTGGCAGTGTTGGGGAGTTGGTGGTCCAAAATGACACGTTGTTTTTCAGCGCCGATATCTGAAAAACGTTTGCTGTAGCTTTTGGAAGCTTCGATTTCGAGTGCTTGAAGTTGTGCTGACCATTGCGGAGCCGGGTCTGGTCCCCCATATGTAATTTCATCTGTTGACAGGTAAGAATGGTTTAACTCTGCTACTGGTTCAAATTGGCTAAGCCATCTGAGAAAATCGTTTAGGGTTCTAGTAATGCCTTCTTCGCCCAATGTGTTTTTTGGAAGTACAAGGTGACTGAGCGCCGTGAGTGTGTCCCGATCGAGTTCGGCAGAGGGCTGTCGTTCAGAATCATTTAAATTATTGGTTTCGCAGTTTTGAAGAGCAAGACCAGAGACGAGACCTGCAGAAGTTGCCAAAAAACGTCGGCGTGGTTGATTTGTCATTAAGTGTTACCCCTTGTGTTTATGAACCCTAAATAGGATCTTCTATTTGTCTATTCTGAGTCGACTCTCAAAACCAAGAATACCGGGTGTCGATCGAAGAATATGCTCAGCTTTAGTTTTTGCCAGCTGATTGTGGACGATTCCTGTTAATAAAACCCTGCTATTTTGTACGATGATGTTAATAGGGGGTAACGCCATGGTAGCGAAGTTTGAAAACAAGGAATCTCGATACAAACGGGTTGCGAGCGTCCGTCGTAGATTATTGTCATTCATGGAGTTTGGTAGTACGACTATTTCATTTCTAAATTCTATGATGCCTAATACTTCGTGCATTCTTTCTTCAAGTCGTTCTTTTTTATGCGGCTGAGTTACAAACCCGAAAAGAACAACTCTTCCATTTTTCACTATAGCACCAGCATCATCAAAAATCGTGAACTGACCATACCGACGAACTTCACGTATAACTGCTTCACCAAGCTTGTTATCATTTTCTGCTGATGCTATTTCAATATCGATGTCGACGGTCATTATTTCTTGATGTTCAAGTGCAATAGCAATGGCTTGATCTTGTTCGAAAATGTTGCGAACACTTCCGCTGAGTTTAGCTTCCTGATCTTGAATATCAATGCGTAGTGTTATTTTTTCTTTTTTAAATTCTTTTGCGATGGAGCTCTTCAAGTCTGAGATACTTCTTTGTGGGAAAACTGAAAAGGGAACTAAAAACAATAAAAACAGGATGACGAGTGGTTTGTTGATAATGTACATGTCAATCCTCCTGTTCCGATTGTAGCTCATTTGTCCTAACCACTTTTTCCAAACGTAAGGCACTAAAACTTTGGGGAGCAAGGTGATTCGTACATTCTATCCTTGTGAGTGCTCTAATCGTACCGTGTGTTAAAATCTCAAGGTTCAGAAGTCCCCTATCGGCAACGTTATTAGTACTTTCCATAATGAGGATAAACTTCAATATGAATCGCGGAACGGCCCATTTTCTATTATTAGCTACTTTCATTTTCCTAAATGGTTGTGGTGGTGGCAGTGATGGCACCCCCAGCTCCCCTAGCGCTTCCATTGCTACAGCTCCAACACAAGCTGTTGACTCTTCGTTAACAGCCCCAACACCAGAAATGCCAGAGATTGGCCAAGTGGTTGAAGAAATTCAGCCTCTGCTTACAATAGGCAACTCCACAGGTGGTTCTGGAGCAAGAACCTATACTTTTGAGGTGGCTACAGATAATAATTTTCAGCAAGTTGTTGCTACCGAAAGCGGCTTGCAAGAAGGTTTGGGCGGTATCACAAATTGGAAGGTTGTTGAGCAACTGCAGCCCGATACTCAGTATCACTGGAGGGCGCGCGCAAGTTCAGATGGGGGTCCAGGGCCTTTTTCTACGAAGGCAGACTTTAGGATTCGCGCCGCTTTTACGCGCAATCGGGCTTCTGGAGGATTAGTTGTTTTTGACCCTCTTACTAATGGTGGATCTGTCGGAACAGCTATGGGAGGAGAATTTGTAGCTGATGGCTGGCAGTCACAAAGCAATTCAGATTGTATTCGTTATCAAATACCGGTGCTGCCAGAGGGTAGAATAGAGTTTGAGACACGTAATGTTAGTTCTCCAAACCCAGTGCCTGGGAAACGTATGCTCATTTCTATGTGGAATCCTGAGAAGGGCGACTATACAACCAACCCATTTCGGATGCATCTTCAGAAACTGGACAAAACTACAGCTAAGTTCAATGATGTACGTCTCCGTTGGATTTCCCGGACACAAGAAACGAATACGGGAATCAGTTTTTATGATTTTGAGCCAGAGATAAATTATTCCTGGAGGATAGAGTGGGGCACATTCCCAGGAATTTCGTCCCAGCATGTCAAAGTGTTTCTTGATGGGTATGAAATACTCAATCGCCACTACGATCGACCATATAGTCTTAATCCACACTGGGTAGAGCTTGGTAACTGTGAGCGCGAGGAAACATTGGAACAAGCTATCTGGTCCAATCTACGAATTGGCACACGATAGACACTTGAAGTAACTAAATGTAGCCAATCAAGGTAGCTGTATTAGCCACACTAGAGAATTAATAAGGCTATTCAGTTGCGGTTGCTTCTTTTGTCTTTATCAAATCGGTACGGCGAAGACGTATTTTATCGAAGCTACTGGCAGAAATAACGTAGTACCATGGCTGAAAGCGCGATGTAAGTTGAGCTGTCTTTTCCTCACCTTCTTTGATGTTTTCTTGCCATCTTTTGTGTTCGTCCGCGACTCGCTTATTTTCTTTGTCCATGTCTGTTAAGTCTGTGTCTTGTTTGTCTTCAAAATCGTAATTTGCTGGTTTTGGCGGTTCGCTAAAGGTTGTTGGATCGAAAGAAGCAGTTATGAATAAATAACGGTTTTCACCTGGCCCCATCTCTGAGTCATTTGCAGAATCTGTGCCGGCGCTGATAGCTTCGCCCGTGCCATAAAGAATTTCACCAAACCGCAAAGTGTATGAGATTCCGTCGTTGGAGCGAATTTGTAGCTCTCCTTCATTTGAGAGAAGATCCCCAGATCGTGTTAAGTAGTATCCACGGCTTTGAAGAGATAGCACATCGGATTGAGAAACTGTCATGCCAGAGAGTCGAGCATCAATCCCTTCGGGTTTTGGCCGAACACCGACAATGGCGAGTTCTGAAATTTCCTTTAGAAAGTCATCTAATTTTGTTGTATCAAGCTCTTGGGCTGCTCTTAAGCGGTCGGCTTTCCATTCTTCGCTCTCTTTGGTAAGAGTGAAGGTGTCGTTTTGGTTGACTCTGTAGGTTCGTTCGTCAATCGAGTAGTCCATGAGTACTATCTTGTTGATACTCGATTGTTCTGCAGCTAGAAGATCTTGTTCTATCCAATCTTCAAACTTGGTTGAGATCTCTACATCGATCTTTGCTGCGTACACTCTTTTTTGCGTTGGGACTCGAACAAAATGGTAGTTTTCGCGACCCTCAACTTCACTACCAACGATAAGGTCAGCAAGGACAACATCGTTGCTTCCTTTTAAAGTAATTCGTTTACCTCTTCCCGTGAGACCTGTTTCTGTTTCATCTAGTGGATCCACAACGCCCAGCACTTCATGATCTGAGACGTTGTCAGAACGGAAGTCATCCTTGGTTATGGTGATGACTCCTGCTGCTGTTTGTGAGAGGCGTTCTTCTCCGTCTGCTACGTAGTTGTGGTGGGACGGAATTGTCCATCGACCTTCATCGTTTTGGACTTTGAAGGGTCTTGCTGAACCTGTATCTTCATCAAACTCAATAACTTCGAGCGTCATTGCTTCATTTGGGTCTTGAAAAGTTGGAAAAAACAACTCTCCTTGGTCAAGGAATGCACTGGGAGTGATGTTGCGGGGTGCAGTTACGAGGGCGACTACTGCTAGAAGTCCGGCTGCACCGGCAAGTGTTTTAGTGAGTTTAAGTTCGTTTTTTTGATCTGTTACCATCTAAGCATCCTCCTTCAAACGATGGGCGATGATTGCCCCTTCCCGTTCACGGTTTTGTCGGCGGATGAAAATATAGACACCCAAGATAAACACGGGAATTGGCGGCAAGATCACAGCAAGCATTCGGATGCCGCTCTGTATAGTACGAATCTGTGATTCCATTCTAGTTTTACTGGCACGGATTTGAGCTTCTTTCTCAGCTTCGATATTGGTTTTTTGTACTTCAAAGCGACGATTCTCAATTTCCTGGAGATTACGGGCCATGATTTCTTTAGTTTGCGCGTCGAGGTCTTCACGATTTCTGACGGCTGCGACTTTTGTGTCAAGTCGCTGCTGTGCTTCCGCGAGTTCTTGATCAGCGAGACGTCCTGCATCAGACTCCTCGTTTGTACGTTGTTCTATAAAATTGCGTGTCTGTGCTTCGACGCGGGCTAGTGTTCGATGACGCATGCGGCGGTTACGTAGCGCGATAAAAGAGTCATCACCGACTAGGGTATCCATTGAATTTAGAAAGAACGTGACATTGTCAAAATTTAAGTTACCTGGGCCAACCCTTCGAATCTCGAAGAACTGTTCAGAGATGAAGTCGAGGTCAGTTACGACGATTACATGGAGAGGATTTACAGTGCTGTCAGTTTCGCCCTCTTTCTCAACGTTTTCTGTCAGTTGAGTAGTCGCAATTTCTGCTGCATAGGTGTAAATCCGGCCATCAGGCTGATGCGGCAAGTTGCGATTCAATGACGCTCCTAAAAAGTTTCTCTGTACCATCTGAAAGTAAGGAAAACTCCCTGAGAAAGCGCCTGACTGAAGTAAGGGTTTGTAAGTCAACCCTTCAGCTGATGCGGATTCAATTTGTCCGGGGTAAAGCATTACCATTTGTTGGAGCGCTGAACTTGCAGGGTGTCCAACGTTAAACACGTCCGGGTTCTGGTTGCCATCGCCAAGAAAAACCACTTCAGGGGGTAGGTGGGCTAGATCCGGATGAGGGTTGTAAGCATCCCATGTGATGCTAGCAGGATCCCATCTGAAACCTAATTCTGCGAGAAATGCTCTTATGTCACCTTTGGGTTGAGGTGGAGCTTGTTGTTGTTGCATGAAAGGATTTTGGCTAGCACCAGGTTGTTCCGATGGAGCCAGCCCTAGATTTACAATCGGAAGAGGGTCTACGAGTAAAAGAGCTGGAGTGCCTTTTTTGATGAAATTTCGCACGTTGTCCATTTCTGGTTGAGTTAGTGAGGATGGCAATGTCACAAGCAGACCGTCTACCTCCTCGGAAATTTCACTCGATGGGGTGATTTGAACGACTTCATACTGTTTCCTTAGTTCTTCAACCACTGACCACGAAGGTGTTGACTGCATGGTGTTAAAGTCAAGTCCGCCAAACAGACGTAGTTGAGTGTTTATTACACCGACCTTTTTACGATTAGTGTTGGCAACGACGCGTATACTTCTGGCGATTTCATATTCCGCTGGAAGTCCACGGTCAAAAAAAGGGATGACCTGTTCTTCGCCACCACTAGTGAAAGCGAATCCTAGAAAGACTTCCGAAAAGCCGGCCCGCGCACTGGAGAGGTTCGGTATCTCTCTTGGTTGGATGCCAAATTTTTCTAACGCTTCGCGAGCTTCTTCACTAAATGGCTCAGTATCATAAATTGCGACTTGGACTCGACCACCACTTGCAGAACTCATTTCTTTCAAGAGTCCAACAGCATTTGCTCGTGTTTGTACGTACTGCACGGGTACGGTAGGGCTTACATATGCTTGCACAAAGACCGGTCGATCAGAGTCTATTTGTTTCAGAAGGCTTTTAGTCTCGCGACTAAGAGAGTGTATCCTTTCTGCAGTACCATCCACACGAATTCCAAGTCTTCCAATTATGGAGATTACTGACACAGCTATGACAATTGCTGCGCTGACACGGATGATATTGTGCGTCGACAGGCGCATACCATTCATTGAACGCGGCCAATGTCGTCGGCTTAACAAAAGAACATTTATGTAGATAAACAAACATGTCACTGCCGAAAAATAGAGAAGACCTGTAAGAGTGATTACGCCACGGCCAAAATCTTCGAAGTGGACAAATACTCCGAGAGGACCGACCAGGTTCGATAGAAAGTTACTTAATGTGCCTGTTATTGCTTCAACAGAAGAAGCAATACTGCAGAAGATTGCACCTAGGATGAAAGCGATCGTTACATTACTTGAAAGTTGTGATGCCAACATACCGATGGCAATGAGAGCTGCACCTATGAGCCAAAAACCAAGATAGTTGACGAACATCAGACCTAAGTCGGGACTGCCTAGCCATAAAAGCACTAAGACGTGACTAGCTGAAAGAAGGAGTGAAACAGTGTAAATGGAGAGCACTGCTGAATACTTACCTAAGACTATTTCCAGGTCTGTTGCTGGAAGCGTTAAAAGAAGCTCGTCGGTCCCTTGTTTTTTTTCTTCTGCCCAAACTGACATTGTTAAAGCTGGGACAAAGAAAGTTAGAAGGAATGGAAAGACGATGTTCAATTGATCTAAGTTCGCGAGGTTGTTAAGAAAAAAACGGTCCTGCCAAAATGCAGCGGCGGCACTTAAAAAAATGAACAAAGTTATGAAAACGTAGCCAGTTGGATTGTTGAAATACATTTGCAGATCGCGCTTTGCTATGGCACGAACAACATTCCAGTTAATATTTTTAATCATTACTCCTGCTCCTTTACTACGGATTCCTCTGTAAGTCGCTGGAACGGAAGCTCAAGAGAACCTTCCTCTTTTAGGTCGCTGGTCAGCCCTTCAAATACTAAACGGCCATTGTGTACAAAAATGACATAGTCTGCTATTGCATCGACTTCTTGAAGAATGTGCGTCGACACTAAAATTGTTTTTGAACTTCCAAGCTTTCTGATGTTCTGACGAAATTGGCGGATCTGATTTGGATCCAGCCCAGCAGTGGGTTCATCCATGATAAGAACATTAGGATCGTGGAGAAGGGCTTGGGCGAGACCAACGCGCTGGCGTAAACCTCGAGAGAGTTTGCTGATGGACTTTTCTAGAACATTGTGAAGATCGCAAAGTTCACACACTGCTTCTATGCGATCTTTTAGTTTCTGAGGAGCTAGTTCACGAGCCTCACCGAAAAACTCGAGAAGTTCGAGAGGAGTCATATCGAGATAGAGTGGCCCGTTTTCTGGAAGATAGCCGAGCTTTTTTGATGCTTCTATTCGTTCGGTGTGTATGTCGAGTCCTGCGATTTTGGCCGATCCTTCACTTGGAGCGAGATAGCCGGTGAGCATCTTCATTGTAGTTGTCTTGCCGGCACCATTTGGGCCAAGAAAGGCAACTACTTGGCCTTCAGGGATCGAAAAGCTGATATTTTCTATTGCAATGAAAGGGCCGTAGTACTTTGTTAGCCTACGAGCCTCTATCATCACTTTTGATGAATTTGATTCCATCTAGCAAAAACCTCCACCTGTAATTTATTGTAAGGATTAGTGCCTCTTTCCGGGGCTGGGATTGAGGTTTGTTTTTCTACAAGAAATTCTAGAACAAGTATAGAAAAATACTACATAAACATATATTTCTAAACAAGTTTTTAGTTGAATTACATGAGATGATTTGTGTCATTTTGATTTTGTCAGTATGTTTACAATATCTCGGTACTAATCCAACAAGCATCGTTGGTTCCTTGTTTGTTGTTTACCATATGAAATATTAAAGAGGAGGAAGCATTGTGTGATGGCTGATATTAAATCACCTTTGGATGAAACTAGTATGCCCGAGGAAGAATATGCTGATTACATTATCGAGGGGGCGCGCTCAAGTCGTTCCAAATGCAAGACTTGTCGCAAGGCAATAGAAAAGGACGTTCTGCGGCTAGGCATACTCATAGAGGGACCATATGGGATTGGTTACTTGTGGCACCATTTAACCTGTGCTGCGAAGAGACGAATTGATGATGTTGAGGTAGCTTTTGAACAGCAAGCTTGGGAAAAAGCAAAGTTGCGACCAAACAATATTCCTTCAATTGAGGAGATGCGCAGCATAAATAAAAAATCTCAGTTGAAACGTGAAAATTCAAAAAAGATACCTTATGCAGAGTTAGACCCCTCTGGACGTGCCACGTGTAAGCATTGTGGAGAAATGATGGTGAAGGGTTTGCTGCGAGTTGTCCTTGGGCGTGAGATTGAATTTGGTTCCCAATATCGAACGATGCCAATCACTGTTCATGTTACCTGTGTCGCTGGAGAAATAGGAAAGGTTGATTGCAACACACGCTCAGAGGGTTTTGAAAGTTCTATTCGTAAGAATAGCGATGGGTTGACAGCAGAACAGATTCTGTCCGTGCTGGAAAACATAGGTGAGCTTCCAGAAGATGTTGATGGTAATTGAGTGGCAACGTTTTGAACTAATCTCTAAGTTTTTCAAAAAGTTTGGAGTATTTTTTACTTTTGGTTTCTATAGGAAGTGGATAGTTGCCAGTGAAACAAGCTGAGCAGTAGTTGTCAGCGTCGGAGCTTACTGATGTCATAAGACCTTCTTGTGACAGATATGTGAGAGTGTCGGCATCGATAAATTTTGCAATCTCCTCGACGGAATGTGTAGATGCGATGAGTTCCTCTCTTTTTGGCGTATCGATACCATAGTGACATGGACCAGTTGTTGGTGGTGATGAAACACAGAAATGGACTTCAGTAGCTCCTGCTTGTCGAAGCATTCCCACTATTTTACGACTGGTTGTTCCACGTACGATTGAGTCGTCAATAAGGACGATTCGTCGTCCTTTGATTACTGAGCGAACTGGGTTGAGTTTTACTTTGACGCCAAAATGTCGAATGGATTGCCTCGGCTCGATGAAAGTGCGACCTACATAGTGGTTGCGGATAAGTCCAAACTCCATAGGTAATTCTGATTCTTGAGAGTATCCGATTGCAGCAACGACACCAGAATCTGGGACGGGGACGACCACGTCTCCATCAACCAGAGCTTCTCGTGCTAGTTGACGTCCCATAGCTATGCGTGTTGCGTGTACATCTCGGCCGAACACGCGGCTATCTGGTCTGGCAAAGTAAACATGTTCGAATATGCAATGGGAAAGAGGTTTTTCTTCAAAGGGCCACAAAGAGCGTATACCCTTCTGATCTATGACGATCATTTCACCTGGTTCTACCTCACGGATGTATTCTGCTTCTATTAAGTCTAAGGCGCAGCTCTCTGAGCAAAGCACGTAACTATCTTCGAGTTTGCCAAGAATCAGTGGTCGAAAGCCTCGTGGGTCACGAACGCCAACGAGAGAGTTTTCAGTTAGAAAGAGAAGAGAAAAAGCGCCTTCCACGTTTCGAACTGAGTCTAGGATTGCATCTTCACTGTTGGTCTTCGCAGATTTAGCATAAAGATGCAGTATTACTTCGGTATCACTCGTAGTTCGAAATATTGACCCGCGTTCGACTAACTCGTGTCGGAGTATGTGGGCATTCACCAGGTTTCCATTGTGGCACACAGCGATCTCTCCAAATCGGCACTTTATGTAAATTGGCTGGATGTTGGAGTTGTTACTTTCTCCGGCAGTAGAATAACGTGTGTGACCGACAGCTTTTGTGCCAGAGAGTTTTTCGAGGGAGTGTTCATCAAATACGTCCGCAACATAACCTTGGCGCTTTCGGCTTCGGAATCCACCTTGTGTGGAAGTGATGATTCCGGCGGCCTCTTGTCCACGATGTTGTAGTGCATAAAGACCGAGATAAACAAGCCGTGCTGCATCATGGTGTCCGAAGACACCGAATACTCCGCACTCATCAGAAAATCCGCTCAAGTTGATAATGCCTTTTGGATGGCTGTCCGCCAAGTATTTCGGAGTTCGCTTACTTCAGCGGAGATAGTATTAAACCCGTTTATATGGACATTTAGCTGGTCACCACCAGTTACACCGATGTGCGATATTGGGATGTGATGCTCCTCGGAGAGTTCTGTAAAGGCATCCACTGATTTTGTTGAAACACTAACTAATATTCTGCTTTGAGTTTCTGAAAATAAAACGCTGGTTGCATGCCTTGTAGTTTCCAGTGTAATGGTTGCTCCCATAGTTTCTCCTAAGGGTCCAAATAAGCTTTCAACGATAGACACCCCTAGGCCTCCATCACTTAAATCATGTGCTTGTTGAAAAAGTTGCAGTGAGACGGCCTCTTTCATAAAACTATGAAGTGCTGCTTCGGCATCGAGATCGATCCCGGGCGGACATCCATCAATTCTTCCGTGGATTGTTTTCAAGTATTCAGTACCCCCAAGTTCATCGCTCGTGTTTCCAAGAAGATAGATCAGATCACCTCTGTTTTTGAAATGGTGTTGGATAATGTGAGCACCGTTATCAATTAACCCAACTACTCCAACGACAGGTGTTGGATAAATACCTTCGCCTTCAGTTTCGTTATAAAAGCTTACATTGCCCCCCGTAATTGGAATATTTAGCCGTTTGCACGCATCACGCATGCCATCAATAACACGGGCGAATTGCCACATAATTTCTGGCTTCTCTGGGTTGCCAAAATTAAGACAGTTGGTGGCTCCGACGGGAAACGCTCCCACTGATGCTACGTTTCGACATGCTTCTGCAACAGCGATTACACCACCGAGATAGGGGTTTAGATACGCGTAACGGCCGTTGCCATCTAAACACATTGCTAGAGACAGTGGTGTTCCTTTGATTCGGATGACGCCAGCGTCTGAACCTGGAAGTACAATAGTGTTGCTGCGTACCATGTGGTCATATTGTTCGAAGACCCAATGTTTACTCGCAATGTTGTGACTTTCGAGCATTTTCACTAGGGTGTCCGGGATGTTATTAGGCTCATCGAGACAGTTCGAGCTAATGGGTTTTTGTGCTCTTAAGCGGGAAGGTTCTTTCTGCGCCCTATCGTAAACGGGCCCTTCGTCAACTAGGCAGCGGTTAGGAACAGTTGCGACGGTGCTTTTGTCGGCAATAACACGGAGTAACCCGTCTTTTGTAACTTTTCCAATTGCACTCGCATCTAGGTCCCATTTTTTAAAAATAGTTTCGACCTCTTTTTCTTTCCCTGCTTTTGCAACGAGTAACATACGCTCTTGTGACTCCGACAAAAGTATTTCGTAGGGTGTCATTCGGGTCTCACGTTGAGGCACTTTGTCTAGGTCGATCTCGATACCAACTCCACCACGAGCACCCATCTCTGCTGTTGAGCAAGTTAAGCCTGCTGCACCCATGTCTTGAATCGCGATCAATGTGTCGGTTGCCATAAGTTCGAGGCACGCTTCAAGCAAGAGTTTTTCGAGAAAAGGGTCTCCTACTTGGACGGTAGGCCTCTTCTCTTCCGCTGTTTCGTCAAACTCAGCAGATGCCATCGTTGCACCGTGAATACCATCCTTACCAGTTTTGGCACCGACATAAAAAACAGGATTACCTTCCCCTTCTGCCTGAGCAAGAAAAATACGATCTCTTGGGGCTATCCCAAGACAGAATGCGTTAACAAGTGGGTTTAAGTTGTAACAGTCTTCGAAAACCACTTCGCCACCAATAGTGGGAATGCCTATGCTGTTGCCATAACCTCCGATTCCAGAGACGACACCGGACAGAAGTGAGCGGTTTTTCGCATTGTGTAGGGGACCGAATCGAAGGGAGTTCATCAGAGCAAGAGGTCTAGCGCCCATAGTAAAAACATCTCTTATGATACCGCCAACTCCTGTTGCCGCTCCTTGATAAGGTTCTATGAAAGACGGATGATTGTGTGATTCGACTTTGAACACGGCCGCGAGGTCATGGCCTATATCGATAACCCCGGCATTTTCTCCAGGGCCCTGAATGACTCGTGGACTCAGAGTTGGCAGCCGTTTTAAGTGAACGCGTGAGCTCTTGTAACTGCAATGTTCAGACCACATGACAGAGAATAAACCTATTTCGGTCTGGTTAGGGCTACGTCCTAACTTCTTAACGATAGCGTCATACTCATCACGTGTGAGGTTGTGTGCTGCGAGAGTTTGTTCGAGGGAGTTATTCAACAGCGCGCCGTGGTCCACGCTACGAGACTTTCAAACAATTTCCTGCCATCGGCAGTTCCGAGTTTTGGGTCGTAGCATCGATCGGGGTGAGGCATCAGGCCAACAACATTTCCTTTTTGGTTGCTGACAGCGGCAATATGCCTGGATGCACCGTTAGGATTAGAATTAATTCCGATTGAACCATTCACATCCACGTATCGAAAAATAATCCGGCGTTCGCGCTCGAGAACATCTAACACATCTTCTTCGGCGTAGTAGTTTCCTTCGGCATGCCCAATTGGAATGTGTAGAACTTCCCCTTCACTTAAAGTTGAAGTTAGGGGTGAGTCCGAATGTTCTGTACGCAAATACAAATAACGGCAGATGTAAGTGAGTGTATTGTTCCTGAGCATTACACCAGGTAATAGACCCGCTTCCTGGAGCATTTGGAAACCGTTACAGATACCAATGACAGGTTTTCCTACATTTGCCATTTCAGTGACTGCATTCATAATAGGAGAAAATCGTGCTATAGCACCTGTACGCAAGTAATCTCCGTGTGCGAAGCCTCCCGGAAGGATTACTGCATCATATCCAGAAAGTGATGCCTGCTTGTGCCACACTAAATCGGTAGTTTCTCCAAACTCGTTCTGTAAGGCATACTGTACGTCTTCTTCACAGTTGGATCCTGGGAAGACACAGACTGCGAAGCGGGGCAATTTAACTTTCAACCTCGACATCGAAAATTTCAAGAACCGAATTAGACAAAACGCGCTCACCGATCTGGCGAGCCATGGTCTTTGCCTCCTCCTGTGAACTTACATCCAATGATAATTCAAAGAACTTCCCTTGACGGACACTACGGACCTTGTCGAAAGAAATTCCTTCTAGTGCACGTCTGATGGTTTCTCCTTGTGGATCATGTACAGCTGCTTTTAGGCGAACTATGACATTGGCTTTCAAAACTACTCCTCAAATACTCGTTGATAAATGGTGTCAACATGCTTTAATTGCTTTTCTAAATTGAAGGCCGAATTAATTTCTGAATCACTAAGCCATTTCGTAATTTCTTTGTCGGTGCTTATAAGTTCTTGGAATGAACTCTTGTTTTCCCAAACCAACATGGCATTTTTTTGCACCAGACGGTAGGCTTCTTCACGAGAGAGACCTTTTTTCGCAAGTTCGAGCAGTACTTGTCCACTGAATACGAGGCCTTTCATAGATTCGAGGTTGTTCCGCATATGTTCCGGGTAGACGATCAATTTATCAATCACTGTGGTTGCCCGTCTTAAAATATGATCTGTTAAGATGTAGCTTGAAGGTAAAATCATTCGCTCTGCGCTTGAGTGTGAAATGTCACGCTCATTCCATAGTGGAATGTTCTCGAGTCCAGCCTGTAAATTTCCTCTGATAACGCGAGCAAGTCCGCTAATTTGCTCACTCACCACAGGATTTCTTTTATGAGGCATTGCCGAAGACCCTTTCTGTTTCTTGGAGAAAAATTCTTCAACTTCCCTGATTTCTGTCCGTTGGAGGCTTCGTATTTCTACCGCGATTTTGTCGAGAGTACTTGCTAGTATTGCTAGGGAGGATAAGACTTCGGCATGTCTGTCACGTTGTAATACTTGAGTTGAGACAGCAGCAGGAGCCAAGCCAATTTTGGCACACACCTTCTCTTCTATATCAGGAGAAAGATGAGCAAAAGTGCCAACGGCGCCTGATAATTTACCTACGGCAACTCTTTGTCGCGCAGCTGTTAGTCTTTGGTGGTTGCGACGCATCTCGGAGTACCACAGGGCAAGCTTCATTCCGAAAGTCATTGGTTCTGCGTGCACTCCGTGAGTTCGACCGACCATTACCGTCTTCTTGTGTGTGTAGGCGCGTTCCTTTAATATACTTAGAAGCTTTTCAACATTTTTCAAAATAAGATCTGTCGCTTCGCGGAGTCTGATGCCAAGGGCAGTGTCAACGACATCATAGCTTGTCAGGCCAAAATGAATAAACCGACCTGCTGGTCCAACATTTTCGGCCATAGATTGAGTAAATGCGACAACATCGTGTTTAACTTCTTTTTCGATAGCGTCTATTCTTTCAATTGAATAATTTGCCTTCTTCCGAATTTCTCTTGCAGCATCTTGTGGAATGATACCCGCTTCGGCCATTACCTCAGCCGCAGCAATTTCAACCTCCATCCAAGAATCAAATTTCGCTTCCTCACTCCAGATATGGCCCATTTCTGGGTGGACGTAGCGATTAGTTAGCATCACGAGAAGACGAGCGAGCCCTGTTTGTTGTTGGTTGTTTTGTGTGTAGGCGCAGTCAAGCGAAGAAGAGGCGTAGGCTGTCTGTTGTGTGTAAGGTGCAGTTTAGGTGAGGAGCCTCCACGTCGCGCGAGTGCTTCAAGACAAGAATCCAGTACTAAGCTCTCATGGTTGTTTTGCTGCGACAAGTGTGCCAAAAACAGATGTCGCACGCCATCAGGAAGACGGTACTCTAGGTAATGAGCTACTGCGTCGTTGGACAAATGCCCCCATCTGCCTCCTATGCGTTTACGGATCGATTCGGGATAACTACTGTTGCGTAGCATATCAATATCGTGGTTAGCTTCTATCAGAATAGACGAACATCCGCGAAGTCCATTAACAACATTCTCAGAAATGTGTCCGAGATCGGTGACGTGACCAAAGGCAAGTTTTCCCCTTCGTATACGAAAGCCAACAGGATCAGCTGCGTCATGAGGAGTTGAGAAGAAGTCAACTAGGAGTTTTCCGATTTTCATGCTGGAATTAGCGTAGACACGTACCCATTCAACATTCTTATCTGAAATTTTACTGATCCCTTCGTGCGTTCCCAATGTCGCAAAGATCTTGGCACTATGCTTTGCACAAAATCGCCAGGCGCCTTTTGTATGGTCACTATGCTCATGTGATAGAAGAACGGCATCGATGTTTTTTGATTCAAAGCCTATTGTACGCAATCTCCTCTCAATTTCTCGGCAAGATAGGCCGGCATCTATTAGGATATTGACCGATCCGTCCGAAAGGAATGTTACGTTTCCGGAACTACCACTACCGAGTACTGAGATGTGAAATTCAGGCAACTAACATCTCCGGTTTGAAATCCCAGTTTTTGTTCTTTCCCAGTATAGCCATAGCTAGCTGTCTTTCGCCAAACATATCTTTTGCAAGTTGGCAGACCTCTTCGGCCTCGACCTTTTCTAGATGGTCAAGAGTTTCTTTAACCTCTATATCTCGGCCGAAATCTATTTCTTGTCGCGCCGCATGTGACATCCGTGCTCCGGGAGATTCGAGACTCATAAGTAAGCTGCTTCGAAAGTATGCCTTGGCGCGCAACAATTCTTCTGTTGATATGAGCTCGGTCTTTATACGACCGATTTCTTCCATCGTCAGTGTGACCAACTCTTTGGCGTTCTTTGGGTCTGTGCCGGCATATACGGTAAGTTGGCCACAATCATGATAGCTACTAATGCTGGAGTGAACCGTGTAGGCAAGGCCTCTGTCCTCACGAATGACCTGAAACAAACGCGAACTTAAATTTCCACCGAGCACAGCATTAAGCACATATGCTGCGAATCGGCTGGGTGATGCTGAAGCTGGTGCTATTGTACCTACAACTAAGTGTGCTTGCTCGAGATCTTTTTCCTGAGAGTAAATAGTTGAAACCACATTCGGTGCAGTATCAGTAAGGCTGTCTGGTGACATCTGGAGGCTGCTAAATTTGGATTCTACTATGTCTTGAAACGCTGCATGGTCGAGCCTTCCTGCTGCTGCGACGACAATGTTTGTAGGCGTATAAGTTCTCTCGAAGAACCGTGTTACTTCATCTCGTTTAAAATCGCAGATTGTTTGGGGATTTCCTAAGATAGACCTCCCGAGGCTGTGATTTGGCCAAAATTGAGACGAAAAGATTTCGTGGACTAATTCTTCTGGAGAGTCTTCTAAGCTTTTGATCTCTTCTAGAATGACCAGACGTTCATGCTCTAAGTCTTGGATATCGAAACGCGGTTCCAAAACAATATCTGAAAGAAGGCTGACAGCATGCGGAAGATCTTCACTGAGGACTTGTGCATGGAAGCCTACATACTCTTGAGATGTAAAAGCATCTATTTGGCCACCTATTGCGTCCATCTCTTGCGCAATTTGTGCCTGAGTTCGTGTGTTGGTACCTTTGAAAACCATGTGTTCGATGAAATGAGCTAACCCACTTTCCTGCTCTTCCTCGTGACGACTCCCTCTCTTTAGCCAAATTCCAACAGCAACGGATTGGACGTTAGGCATTTTTTCGGTAAGGATGGTAAGTCCGTTGGTTAGAATTTTTTTACGGATCATCCGGGAAGAGGAGAGGTTATCACAGCCGAATTGAAAGGAGCAAAATTCCAACTTTTGGTACCATGACTTCTATGAATCTTGTGGGTTTAACTAGCTCAGAGCTTGAACGAGAGATGGTTTGCTGAGGACTTCCAGCTTATCGAGGCAGGCAGGTATACCGTTGGCTTTACGCGACTCCAGTAGAAAATTTTGATGGAATGACGGATTTGCCTTTAGTTGTGCGTGAGCAGTTGAAATCGGATTTCGTTTTGAGTCGTCCGAATGTCGGGAGACGGCAAATTGCTAGCGACGGGACTACCAAGTTTCTATTCGATTTCCGAGACGGTTCAAATGTAGAGACTGTGTACATTCCAGAGGGAGAACGCCATACCTTCTGCTTATCGACACAGGTGGGGCGTCCACTAAAGTGTTCTTTCTGTTTTTCAGGCAAGGTCCGTTTCGAACGTAATCTTGAGTGTGGAGAGATTATCTCGCAGTTTATGGCAGCCAGAAATTCGCTGAGCACTTTACCTGCACGGAGTAACGTCGTGTTTATGGGAATGGGTGAGCCATTGCTGAATTTTGATGCAGTCGTTAAATCAATACAAATCTTAACGGATGCTAAAGGGTTAGGGATCTCACCACGGCGGATAACCTTGTCGACAGCCGGACTAGTTGATGAAATTAGGCGTTTTGCCGAGACATTACCTGCTGTTGGTATTGCAATAAGCCTTCATGCAACAACAAATAAATTGCGGGAGAGAATCATGCCCGTCAACAAGAGCAATCCTATTGAAGAATTAATTCAAATGACTCGCGACCTACCATTGCCTCGAAGAAGAAGAATTACTTTTGAGTATGTGCTTCTGGGTGGTGAGAATGACTCAATACTGGATGCAAAACAGCTTGTCTCCCTTCTTAAGGGTGTGAAGGCTAAGGTGAATCTCATTGCATACAATCCTTGGCCAAGCTCACCGCATCGAAGATCACCGACAAAGTCAACGGAGAATTTTCTGGAAGTACTAATGAATTCTGGTATGACAGTAAGCCTTAGAAGAAGTCGAGGTGATGATATTCTTGCTGCATGCGGACAACTTGCAAACAGCAAGGCCTAGTTTTTTGAAATCAGAAAAAGGATTTAAACGTTTGTTTAACCTTGCTGGAGTTCTCTGGTTAGTTTCTCTGAAGCTTCTATTACTTCGCTGGCTTTTTTTTGGCGAAACTCATGAATTTTGTTGCGGATAGTTTCGTCTGATGTTGCTATGATTTGGGCAGCTAGGTGCGCTGCGTTTCGAGCGCCGGCCTTGCCAATTGCTACTGTTGCCACGGGAAAACCTGCCGGCATTTGAACGGTTGCAAGAAGTGAATCCATTCCGCCTAATGAGGTTGCGGATAGAGGAACACCGATGACAGGAAGGCAACTATGTGCAGCCATAGCGCCAGCCAAATGAGCTGCAGCACCCGCACCTGCAATAAGTACTTTAACACCTCTTTTTTCTGCTTCTGAAGCAAGTTTGGCACTACGTTCGGGTGTCCTGTGGGCAGAATACACACCTATTTCGTAGGGTATTTGAAACTCATTTAGAACAGTTGCAGCTTCACTCATGACTTCTTTGTCAGAGATGCTCCCCATGATAATTATTACTTGTGGCTTGGTTGACGACAATTTTTTAGCCTCCAGTTATGCGATTAAGAACCTTACGTCCGATATCTTTGCGAAAGTGCATTCCATCAAACTGAATACGTTTGATGCCCGTGTAACATTGTTCTACTGTAGTTTGCAAATCCTTACCCAACGCGGTTACGGCAAGAACCCGTCCACCTGCGGTGATAAATTTGCCATTATTAGTTTTGGTGCCGGCGTGAAAAACAAATAGGTTTTCCTCACTGTCAAAGGTGAAAGATTCAACACCTTTTATTATATGGCCAGTTTGGTACTTGCGGGGATATCCGTTGGAAGCTAAGACGACACTGACCGCGGTTTCTTCTGTCCATATAGGGTTTTGGTGTCTTAATTCTCCTGAGACGACACTCATTAGTAGCGGCAGGAGATCTGATTCTAAGCGAGGTAGAATTGCTTGGGTTTCAGGGTCTCCTAGGCGGACGTTAAACTCAAGAACCTTTGGCCCCGTGTTAGTTAGCATTAAGCCGCAGTAAAGAATCCCTTTATAATTTCGATCTTCAGCTGCGAGACCATCAATGGTTGGCTGGACAATATTGTCGAAGATCCAGTCAAATGACTCCTGGTTTAGATTGGTTGCAGGGCAAATGCAACCCATTCCACCAGTATTTGGGCCTCTATCGTCGTCGAATGCACGTTTGAAATCTTGGGCAGCAACGAGTGGAATAGCGTTTGCTCCATCTGATAGAGCAAAAATTGAGACTTCTTCTCCATTTAGAAATTCCTCGAGCACTAGCTTAGAACCAGCCTCGCCGAGACGATGGTCAGTAATTAATTTGGTGCATTCGCGAAGTGCATCTTCGACTGTGTTTACGATCAAGACCCCTTTGCCACCTGCTAGTCCATCAGCTTTTATGACTAAAGGCATTCCGATTTCTCCACTGTCAAGGACTGTTGTTACTTCGTGCATGGAATTAACACTTCGATAACGAGCGGTGGGTATTTTGTGCCGCTGCAGGAAATGTTTTGTAAAGATTTTACTGCCTTCTAATGCAGCTGCTGCACGATTGGGTCCGAAAAGAGGTAGCCCTCTTTTCATGAATTCATCTGCAATACCTAATATTAAAGGTAGCTCTGGACCTACGACGGTAAGGTCAATGGAGTTGTGCTCTGCAAAATCGGCAATACTGTTAATGTCAGCATTATCGATATTCACACAGTTTGCGATGGTGCTTATCCCGGCGTTGCCAGGAGCGCAATAAAGTGACTCGATTTCAGGGCTTTGTTTGAGCTTCCATGCGATCGCGTGTTCTCGCCCGCCGCTGCCAATAATTAAAACTCTCAAGATGACATAAACTTCAATAAATCAGCAATTTAAGCTAAAAAATCGACCTGAGATTATCCCACGGTGATCTTGGAAGTGTCAACAATTGAGTTGCATAAGAGCAAAAGAACTGTTTGACAATCGACAATCTCGTTACTTATAGTACATTCAATTCGGGCTAAGCCCGAACACCACACGAACCACATTCACCCTCTTTTACTCTCCAAGAAAGAGTTGGGAGTGGCGTCTCTTGAGGCGTCTGATAGAGTCTGGGTTTCGGTTCCGTGTTGTGGGTAAGAGAGGAGGTGCTATTAAAGTTGGTGGAAATCCGAGTCAGTGATAATGAATCTATTGAGAGTGCGTTACGACGTTTTAAGCGTAAGGTACAGCAAGAAGACATTATTAAAGAGATAAAAAAACACTCGTTCTATATGAAGCCGGGTGATAAAAAACGTGCTAAGCAGGCGCTAGCTCGCAAGAGACAGCGCAAGAAAATGCGTCGCGAACAAACTGACTGCGAAGCGGCTGTGTGCTGTTTGAACCCTCATTTCATGTGATTGTTCTCACTGGATTGTATGGAGGTGATGGCTGCAACGTTCACTATGTCCTCTATGCTACAACCCCGGGAGAGATCGTTTGCAGGTGCAGATAAACCTTGAAGTATAGGGCCAGTTGCTGAAGCGCCTGCTAATCGCTCTACGAGTTTGCAGCTTATATTTCCTGAATTAAGGTCAGGAAAAATCAATGTGTTTGCACGTCCGGCAATTTGACTCGTAGGTGATTTACGCTCACTTGTGTCAGGATTGATCGCTGCATCTGCTTGGAGTTCTCCATCACAAAGCAGTTCGGGAGACCTCGTTTTTAATGTGCGTGTAGCTTCTGCCACTTTGCGAGCATGTGGATGCGTTGTACTTCCTTTTGTAGAGAAAGATAGAAGGGCAACGCGTGGCTCCGTATTTAGAAACAAGCGTGTGTTGGAAGCGGCGAGCTGTGCGACCTCAACGAGTTCTGAAGCATTGGGTTCTGGAAGTACTGCGCAATCGGCAAAGACGTACTGCCCCCGCTCATCTTGAAAACTCATAAGAAAAAAGCTAGACACTCGTCGAATACCCTTCTTTGTCCCGAAGACCCGGATTGCGGCTCTTATGACACTTGCAGTATGGTTTTCTGCCCCCGCTACGTATCCGGCAGCTTCACCTGATGCGACCATCAGGGCACCGAAATTAAGGGGTTCTTTGACCTGTTTGCGC
>CAZFLB010000182.1:0-2773 GCA_964518945.1 uncultured Acidobacteriota bacterium
CGTTCATCAAGCGAGTGCCAAGGATGTAGGTGATGCCTGCCCAAATAAACCATGCAATGAGGGCGAAGATTATGCGAAGAGTCATATTACTGAAACTACTAAACCCGGCTTGGCCAATACCGGTTGCAATCGCGGATAGAACGACAACTTGTATCGCCTGTGTAAGTGCACTTTTATCGTGTTCGACTTCCTCGTAAGTGTTGGCTTCTAGCTTGGCTGCGCCTATTATTCGCTGGACAAAAGTTGACATCGTGACTTCCCCCTGTCTTTTATCTTAACTCGAAGAGAGGTAAATGTATCTCATTTGATAAAATTGTGTGCTAGCAACGATATCTTAGGAGTAACATGGTTTTGGATATAACTCTAACTGAGCCTGTCTTTGTTTCGCCCGCGGCTTCTATATTGTTGTCGTTTCCTTTAATGTGTTGATTCGAAAGGAGCACATTTTATGCTTACCTTAGTTCGAGTATTAGGACCTTTGGTTCTTTGCTGTGGTTTTCTAAGTGCTCAAACGACTAGTGATAACAAAGTTGATTTGGTGACCGAAGAAGTTATTCAGGGGCTTAAATTGAGGGCGATTGGGCCCGCACTTATGGCTGGTCGAATTGCTGACATAGCAGTGCATCCCGAACTTCGTTCGACTTGGTACGTTGCGGTTGGTTCAGGGGGTGTGTGGAAGACTACAAATGCTGGAACAACATGGAAGCCTTTGTTTGACGACCAAACGGTTTATTCGATCGGTGCTGTGACTTTAGATCTCCAGAACCCGGACGTTGTTTGGGTTGGCACGGGAGAGAATGTTAGTGGTCGTCACGTAGGCTGGGGTGATGGTGTTTATAAAAGTATTGACGGCGGTAGCAACTGGAAGCGCTTAGGCCTTGAAACTTCGGAACATATCGGAAAAATTGTTATAGATCCACGTGATGGCGATGTTGTTTACGTTGCTGCTGAAGGACCACTTTGGTCTTCTGGGGGGCAGAGAGGTTTGTTCAAGACAACTGATGGGGGCCATACGTGGATTGAATCTCTTTTGATTGATGAAGATACTGGAGTGACGGATGTCGAGATTGACCCGCGAAATCCAGATGTCCTTTATGCTGCTGCATACCAAAGACGGAGACATATATGGTCACTGCTCTCTGGTGGACCTGGCTCAGGAATATTTAAATCTGAAGACGCTGGACAGAGTTGGCGTCGTTTGACACAAGGTTTACCTAAAAACGATATGGGTAAGATTGGCTTGGCTGTATCGGGTGCAGATCCAGATGTTGTATACGCAACGATCGAGGCGGACGACGAGGAAAAAGGTTTTTATCGTTCACTCGATCGTGGTGAAAGCTGGTCTCGACGTAACGAGTATATTTCTGGTGGTACCGGCCCTCATTATTATCAGGAGATTGTAGCGTCACCGCATGATGTTGATCGTGTTTATCAAATGGATGTCTTCCTCCATGTTACCGACGATGGTGGTGCCTCGTTCGATATCCTGGGAAATGGTCGCGAGAAACACAGTGACAATCACGCTTTTGTAATTGATCCTGGGAATGCAGATCATCTGCTTGTTGGCACGGATGCAGGACTTTACGAGAGTTATGATGATGGAATTAGCTGGCGCCATTTTCCTAACTTGCCGATCTCGCAGTTCTACAAGTTTTCGCTCGATTCGTCGACACCTTTCTACAATATCGTAGGCGGTGCCCAAGACCTCGGAACGTTGGTGGGCCCTTCCCGCACAAAAAATCTTGAAGGTATACGTAATCAGGACTGGTACGTTCCTCTTGGCGCTGACGGTTACGATACGGCAGTTGACCCTAAAGAGCCAAATCTAATGTACATGCAAACACAGAACGGTAACATGTATCGCTATGACCGTATCACTCATGAGTTGATTGATATACAGCCTATTCCATCTCCGGGAGAGCCTCCTGAGAGGTTCAATTGGGACGCACCTATCCTTGTAAGTCCGCATCAGAACACGCGGCTTTACTTTGGTTCTCAGAGACTCTGGAGGAGTAATGACAGGGGAGATTCTTGGGAGGCAGTGAGCTCGGATCTCACTCGAAATAGAAATCGTTATGAACTTGAAATGATGGACCGAGTGTGGAGTGTTGATGCATTGTACGACAATGGGGCAATGTCACGTTATGGCACGATCACAACGATCTCTGAGTCAAGGATCGTTGAGGGACTAATTTATGTGGGCACCGACGATGGACACATTCAAGTTACCGAGGATGGTGGCAATAGTTGGCGAGTTGCAGCACTGCCCAATGTGCCCGAATTTTCCTTTGTAAATGATATCCAAGCATCTTTTCATCATTCAGATAAAGTTTTTGTAGCTATTGATGCTCACAAGATCGGTGATTTTACGCCTTATTTATTTGAGAGTTCAGACCGAGGATTTACATGGCATTCGGTCGCCGGCAATTTACCAGAAGGAGAGATTGTTTGGTCTCTAGAGCAAGATCACGTTTCCCCGGATCTTCTCTTTGTGGGTGCTGAGTTTGGCCTATATTTCTCGCCGGATCGCGGTGGAGACTGGGTGAAATTATCAGGAGGGGTCCCGACCATTTCTTTTCGAGATGTAGAAGTGTCTCGTCGAGAAGATGATCTTGTTGGAGCAAGTTTTGGTCGAGGCTTTTACATTCTGGATGATTACTCCTCATTACGTGAGATTCAAGATGGAGCGCTTGAAAAAAATGAAGTCTTGTTTCCGGTCCGTGATGCGTGGTGGTATGTGCCTTCTGTTCCTATGCAGGCTCGTGGAAAACCG
>CAZFLB010000183.1:0-7171 GCA_964518945.1 uncultured Acidobacteriota bacterium
GATATTCACGGACCTCCGCAAACTCCATTCCTCGGCCTTTGAAGACGCTGTGGTACTCACCAGCAAGCGCGTCTACAACAATACGACGAGTCTTGATTTCGATTCGCCGAACTTTTTCAAGGATATCTCTCGCGAGCATCGAACACACAAAAAAAGAGATAACTCTTAATTTGTCCTACGGCACTTCAACAGTATCAAGAATACGCTGAATAATTTCATCTGTATTAATATTCTCAGCCTCAGCCTCATAAGACAAAATCACGCGATGACGCAAAATGTCAGGAGCAATCGACTTGACATCTTCCGGCGTAACATAACCGCGTAAACGAAGAAATGCATGTGCACGGGCAGCCTGCACAAGGCCAAGAGTTGCACGAGGAGAAGCCCCAAATTCAACAAACGGTTCAATATCAAGTCCGAATTTCTTGGGAGTTCTTGTCGCAAAAACTATCTCAAGAATATACTCTTTAACACGCTCATCGACGTACACTTCCTCAACAACTCTTCTGGCAGAAACTATATCAGCGGCATCAACAACTTTAGATGTTCTAGGTTGCTGTTCTTTCGACATGCGCTCTATAATTTCTCGCTCCTCATCTCTGTTCGGATAGTCAAGCTGAAGCTTAAGCATAAACCGATCAACCTGAGCTTCAGGCAACGGATAAGTTCCTTCTTGCTCAATAGGATTCTGAGTAGCAAGAACTAAGAACGGCTCTGTTAGTTCATAAGTCTTGTCACCAATGGTAACTTGACGTTCTTGCATAACCTCGAGAAGAGCGCTTTGTACCTTTGCAGGAGCTCTATTAATCTCATCCGCAAGAAGGAAGTTCGTAAATACGGGTCCCCTCTTAGGCTCAAACGTCCCCTCTTTTTGATTATATATAAGAGTTCCAATAAGGTCTGCAGGCAACAAATCTGGCGTAAACTGAATACGTTGAAACTTCCCTTGAATTGCCTCCGCAAGGCTTCGGACAGCGAGTGTCTTCGCGAGACCAGGAACACCTTCCAACAACACATGTCCCCGGCTCAGCAGGCCGATAAGCATCCGATCAATCATGCCATGCTGGCCGACTATAACTTTTCGTAATTCCGCTACAAGCGTGTCTACAAAAACTGCCTCGCTCTTGACCCGATCATTTATGAGCTGAATTCCTGCTTCCATAGTATCTCTTAGCAACAGAACCATTTCACCGTAAGGCTACTGTTCGGTTTCGATTATAGCTCATACTCAATGAAAACGACTAAGTCTGTCTTCAGTGTTAATCTCTAGATTCTAGAACTTTATTCCAACTGAAATTGACAGCTCTACGTTGTGCACGCGGCTCTCAGGAGCCGATGTACTGAGTAGATTTCCAAGAGCACCGAGACCCAAATCACTAAACCCGAAAGCAGTCACATGGTCACGGACATCCAGACGGAACATTAAACGCTTGACATCCACTTTCAGACCTCCGCCAAAGTTCCAACCTAATTTTGTTTTAGCCAAAGAAGCAAGCTCTGCGAACTTAAAATCGAGATAATGAACACCGAGACCAGTAGTAACGAAAGGTGCGATGGGCCCAGGAATCATTATCAAGAGCAAGTTCGCTTCGGAATACAAAGAACTTGTCTTCGTTGGCAGAAGTTCTTCGAACAGCCCTCCCATGAGTCTCGATGGAACATAGACTACACTAGCCTCCAAACCGAACGGGAAACCGTAGGAACCAGCCCTCACACCATACATCGGACTGTTTTTAAAAGATGTTCCAATATCCAACGACTGGCCGCTAAGTAATTCTAAGTTACCACCAACGTTGGTACCAAAAACAATACTAACAGCCGAATCTGCGGACGCGTATCGTTCCATTGATACCGAAAAAAAGATCACCAAAGAGAGGAATAATCTACCCATAATTCCCGATTGTAGCCTAATCAGTATTAAAATAGACCGTCATGAGAATTACAGCTGGATTTGGGATTGCAATAGTTGCTTTAGGTCGTAATTTGCTCCGAAGTGCTCTCGCAATGATCGGGCTCATCATCGGAGTAGCTGCAGTGCTTACCATGGTTGCACTAGGAAGAGGTGCACGAGAATCCGTTACGGAAGAAGTGAGCTCTGCGGGCACTAACCTCGTTTTTGTTCGTGCAGGAAACTATACGCGTGGTGGTGACTCAGTAGGCATTTCATCTGGATACGGAAAAGCAACCACACTTACCGTTCAAGACGCTCTAGCTTTAGCTGATATATCAGGTGTTGAGAGGATGACCCCAGAGGTCAACGACCGTGCTTCTTTGGCGTCTTCCAAGGAAACAACCTTCGCAACAGTTCTTGGATGCGGACAAGAAGTGGTAGACGTTTACGAGCTCGAACTGTCAGAAGGACGTTTATTTGACTCCGAAGAAGAAACCAACGGAAGACCAGTTATTATTTTAGGTGACACTGTCACCAAAACACTTTTCCCAGAAGGCGGCTCCGCGATTGGAAGAACCATTCAGATGGAATCGCAATCGTTTGAAGTCATTGGCGTACTTACGAAAAGAGATGAAACCTTTGATGGCCGTGTTTTAGTCCCTTACAAAGCACTTCAGAAAATACTGAACATTGATTACCTTCATGGGGTTACCGTTTCAACCGAACAGGCAGGAGATGCATCAAAGGCAATGGCAGATATCACAGCGTTATTACGATTGCGCCACGATCTAGACAATGTTGACCGTGAAACTGCACTTCCAAAGGCTTCAGATCCTTTTGCCATGAAGTTAACCGGAGAAGTTCCCAATGATTTCACCGTAAGGACACAGGCTACTAAGGCCCTTTCACAGGGGCTCTACACTACAACAGCGGCGTTTGTGCTAGCCAGCATGCCACGTCTAGACGAAGTAAGTTCCGAGGAAATGGTCAACACGTTAACTCGTGCAAACGGAACCATGACTCTACTCCTTGCTGGGATCGCTTGCGTTTCACTCGTAGTAGGAGGCATCGGCATCATGAATATCATGCTACTTGCTGTTACCGAGCGAACAAAAGAAGTAGGGCTCCGCATGTCGGTGGGAGCTAGACGAAGCGACGTATTGTCTCAGTTTATGCTGGAAGCCATTCTTTTGTCTCTTCTAGGTGGGATCGTAGGAATCGCCAGTGGCTTTTTGTCCGCCAGTGCACTAACCCGCTTTCTAGGTTGGCCAACATATATATCTAGGGAGGCTGTATTTCTAGCTTTTGGACTCGCTTTCGCAGTTGGGGTTTCATTCGGCTACTACCCAGCATTGCGGGCGGCGAGGCTAGACCCTATAAAAGCACTTCGATACGAATAGTATTAAGGCATCTTGTGCGGGTCCGGTGCTGCCGGATCAGGCACTGCAGCTATAAATGGCAACTCAATTTCATAGGGCTCGTTTTCATAAATAAAACTTACTACTGCTGTCGCATCTAGCTCTTCGACCGGCATTCCCGAAGTTTGCCAAGCTTCTCCGAACTCATCGATCTTAAGCTCCAGAGATTCCGTAGCTTCCTCGCTACGATGAATTACCACTGTAACGCCCTCTCCCACAGCTGCTGGAAGCTCAACGCGAGAAGCATCACTAAAGTAAATACGATGCTCTCCGGAAGGGCTGAGAACGACTTCAAAATGAAGATCTCCGTGCATCCAAACTGTTCCGCCATAACGAGGACTATGATCTCCGTGCGGCATCACACCTCCAGAATCGACCACAGGTCCCAGCTCTTGCGCAGGTTGCTCTCTACAAACCACACTTGCCAACAAAATAATGAGAACAACTAAATTAAGTCGCATAGTAGAAATCGGTCCAAAATTTCTCAAATTCGGTCCAGCTCCGAAAATAGTCTTCCAAAGTATATGACACCACGAAGCTACCATAATAATCTACAAAACGAAGAAACGACCAGGCATCACCAATAAGCGCGAATTTCTCCAACCAAATAGCCGCACCAACGCGATCGAGTTCACCATCATAATATCTTCGAGCCCCCTCTACAATAAACGGACGAAGCTGTTGGACCAGGTCATCAATGACATTAAGTTCTTTCATTGAAACAACATCAAGCCCAGCATAGTCATACAGTTCGCGAATAAAATTCATTCTATCCTGCTCATCGAACAATACCGACAGGCCTGACGTAGCGAGCCGTTCGTTGACAACCGCTTGTGGACTTCTTAAGAGTTGTACTCTGTGCTCCTCCCAACCTTTTTGTATGAAATGCTTATCTGCAAGAATTGTCCAAACGTGATGACCAGGATAGGATTCATGGCAAACAGCGTCTAAAACACTCCCAACTGTCCAGCTAGCATCACGATTAATCTCTAGAACGCTCTTAAATTCTCCCAAATACCGATGATAAGATGCCCATGGTTTATCACTTACGTACTTAACATCTATCGACTCTCCCTTAGGAAGAGTAACAAACGTAAGCGTACGCCGTCGACACTCAGTGAGACATCTACGGACCACATCATCGAGTCTTTCCTTTGGGACTACTAAACGACTCTGAAAAATCGCAAAGCGCTCGTGAAGAGGACCCTCCCCAGGAATTTTGGATTCCAGTTCTTTGAGGATTAATTGTGCCTCTTGTTCACTTCGCCTAGAAGGCGGAGGTAATCCATAAATTTTCTCAAGCTCTTCATCAAAACTGACAGGTCGTCCCTCTAATACTTCAATTCTACTTACCATTGCGCGTAACTGACGAATCAAGAAATCCGAACGAGCCGATGTCATAAGGGCAAGTTCATCAATTAGCGCCAATGATTCTGATTGAATTGCTAATAATGTCTTCTTAGAAGTTCTAGACGGCTTTCGCCCAAAGTAGATATCTACATACCCAGGGTCTTGAACATCTAACGCAAGAGCAAGTTCGAGAAAACGATCGGCAGCTTCGTCAACTGGCTCCTCAAACAGAGAGCAACACGAAATTCCTAGAACCAGCATTGGCAGAAAAATAGTCCGCATTGAATTAATTAACGCTAGCATTGCCTAGCTACAAACGTCAAAGTAGATTTGAAAGCAATAATGAGTTAGCCTCATCAGATAAGTATGCCTTTCCAAATTTTCCTTTCGATGTTCAGGAGGCGTTCATGAGATGGCAATGGTTAATTCTTGTATTTATCTGTAGCAGTTTCGGTGTCGCAATAAGCTGTTCACCCCCAGAAGCTCAAGCTCCTCAAGGGAGTAACACACCGAGCGGTGCTGCTCTAAACATTCGGCCGACCGGTGACGAGGAGATCTCACCGGACCTCAGCCAAATCCCAGATGATCTCAAACAGGTGTTCGATCATATTGACCAAAACATTGATGAGCACGTTGGCAATCTTCAGCGCTGGGTGCAACAGCCAAGCATCTCCAATTCCGGTGAAGGTATTCCGGAGTCTGCACAAATGGTACAAGGATTTTTTGAGCAGTTAGGGTGCCAGCAGTCCCGAGTCTACGAAGTTCCGATGACAGAATGGGGACAACCAGGAAATCCCGTCGTATACGCAAAGTGCGATGAAGGTGCAGATAGAACACTACTGATTTATTGGATGTACGACACAATGCCTGTTACTCAACCGGATGCTTGGGTATCACCACCTTTCGAGGCAAGACTCACAGAATATGCACCATTCAAAAAAGTTCTCATTGGCCGGGGAGCAGCCAACTCAAAAGGCCCTCAAATGGTTCAACTAAATGCTTTTATGGCAATACGAGAAGCCATTGGAAAGTTGCCGGTTAACCTCGTGATTGTTGCCGAAGGTGACGAGGAACGTATGTCGATTGGCTTACGTCAGTTTGTTCGAGATCGACCAGAACTCTTCGATGGTATCGATGCTATGCTTCGTTTCGGGCGTCAAGGCAGAAGCGGTGCCGGTGGTATTTCGGGAGGTTCCGAAGGTTGCGTTTACATAGAACTTACAACAAGTGGTGAGCGCTGGGGCCGAGGGCCCGTTGCCTCAAATATCCATGGAGCCCACAAACGCTCCACAGACTCCCCAGCCTGGCGACATATTAAGATGTTAAATACCCTCATAAGTGATGATGGAAACACTGCTCTTGTTCCCGGCTTCTACGACGGCGCAATCCCTCTTAGTGCTGAAGAGCATAGCCGCCTCGAAAAGGCTGCCGCTGGTATTGACATGGAAATCGCAGCACAAAACATTGGGGTAGCTCGATTCATCGAGGACGACCCGTTCGAACATCTGAAAAGAGCTAGATACGGTATTTCTCTCAACCTTGACGGAATTTGGGGAGGAAATATGTATCCCGCAGGTGCCGGAGCTATCTTGCCGAACAAGATCACATCTAAACACAACTTTCGATACGTTCCCAATATGGACGGAGTCGAAATGGCTAAAAAAGTTCGTGCCCATCTAGACGCTAATGGTTACGAAGATGTTGAAATGACTATAGTCGGAGATGTCCCGTGGTCCAAGATGCATTACGACACCGATGCTGCTAAAGCACTCATGAAGACATACGACATCTTTGATATTAGATATGCTGACCCACCGACAGAAACATCAATTTTGGGTCCCTACTGGCCAGCTTATCTTTTTGTAAATGATGAGGAAACAGGAATTACTATGCCAATAGTCGGAGGTGGAGCCGGCCATGGTGGAGGGTCTCACGCAGCTAACGAATTCTGGGTCATTGAAGGTGCAGGGGAAGTGTACGGCATGGCAGGTGCTGAGAAATCTGTGGCTGCATTTCTCTGGGCCTATAGCGGGAAATTAGGACCCTTATCGGAATAACCTATTATTATTGGTACAGACTTTTGCAACTTTGGACCAACAACTAAATGATTGATATCCAAGAAATCACTAAGACTTATTTTCTAGGCGATGTTCGGGTTGAAGCTCTCCGCGGTGTCTCAATGAATATCGCGGAGGGCCAATTCGTTGCAGTAATTGGGTCTTCCGGCTCAGGAAAGTCAACACTAATGCACATTCTAGGTTGCCTAGACCGTCCAACCAACGGGAAATATTACTTTTCTGGTCGCGATGTTTCTAAACTCAGTGTAGATGAACAAGCTCGGATACGCAATGAACAGATTGGCTTTGTATTTCAAAGCTTTAACCTTTTACCTCGGGCAACAGCCCTGGAAAACACGGAATTACCTCTCCTCTATGGGAGAGTCCTCAATCCAACTGAAATTGCCATGCAAGCATTGGCAAGGGTTGGATTAAAACATAGGGCAAAACATAGG
>CAZFLB010000184.1:0-27929 GCA_964518945.1 uncultured Acidobacteriota bacterium
TTTTACCATGGACGAAGGTTTGTCTTAGTTGTAAAGAAAAACAGTACTCGTAAAGCCTTGAAGAAAGAGGAGTATTAAATGGACTTGGGGTTGTCTGGGAAGGTTGCTGTCGTTGCGGGTGCTAGTCGTGGCTTGGGAAAAGCGGTTGCTTTTCAGCTTGCTGCTGAAGGCGCTACGTTGGTTCTTGCAGCCCGAGAACAAACAACTTTAGAAGAAACGGCCCGTGCGATTGAAAAGTCGTTTGGAAATCCGGTGCTACCTGTCGTTACAGACGTGACAGTAGAAGCAGAGGTCAACCGGCTTGTTGAATTAGCAACCAAAAATTTCAATCAGGTAGATATTTTGATTGCTAATGCCGGAGGCCCACCTCCTAGCCAGTTTGAAACAACGGATGTTTCGCAATGGCAGGAAGGTCTTCAGTTGAATTTATTATCCACCATTTATCTATGTCGAGCCTTCGTACCACTTATGCGACAAAGGGGACAAGGTAAAATCGTGGCCATTACATCAGTTTCAGTGAAACAACCTGTCGATGGTCTTATCTTGTCAAACACTGCGAGGGCAGGAGTTGTTGGCATGATGAAAACACTTTCCAATGAACTTGCTCCTCATAATGTGAATGTGAATGTTGTTTGTCCAGGTTTCACGAAAACTGATAGGCTGGTTGAGATCGCGTCACGAATGAGTGAACAAGAAGATGTTTCTATAGACTCAATCTATAAACGTTGGACCGACCAAATCCCGATGCAACGACTTGGAGAGTCCTCGGAGTTTGCTGATGTTGTTGCGTTTCTTTGTTCAGAGAGAGCTAGCTATGTAACCGGTGTTTGTTTGCAAGTTGATGGAGGCTTTGTAAGGTCACTACTTTAGTCATGTCTGGTATTTTTGTGTGATGTTACATCTAAGTTCTTTTGCGTCAATAAGTAGAGGTGGTTCTCTATATGTTGGGGCGCTTGACAATTAGTTCTGATGCTATAAAATGCGACTCGTTTTGATATCAAGTGACGAAAGATTAACCAAAATCTTTTGTGAGTTTGCGTCAACTCCTCTCTTTGTTGGTGGATTTCAACTGTGAGTGATTATTTCTGGTTAATCCCATTAGTTCCGGGTGTTGGTGCTTTGGTCAATGGGTTATTCGGTAAGCGACTTTCAAAACCCGTGGTCAATTTTGTCGCCCTTGGCGCAGTTGCTCTGTCTTTTTTAATTGCTCTTGGCTGCTTTTTCGGTCCATTTCTTTCTGGTGGTGGTGAGACAGTGCTTGAGAAAACGCTGTTCACTTGGATTCCTGGAATGAGTGTTGCTCAGGCTGATGGAAGCCTGAAAGATTTCACTGCTGAATGGCAGTACCGACTCGATTCTTTATCTATGGTTATGGTCCTTATTGTTACTGGGATTGGTTTACTTATCCATATCTACTCTGTGGGTTATATGAGTCAAGATGAAGGATACTGGAGGTTTTTTACCTATCTCAATCTTTTCACATTCTTCATGCTGAACCTTGTGTTGGGCGCAAACTTTTTGATTATGTTTGTTGGATGGGAAGGCGTTGGTTTGTGCTCCTATCTTCTGATCGGATTTTGGTTTGAGCGACATTCTGCGGCACAAGCTGGCAAGAAAGCTTTTGTAGTCAATCGAATTGGTGATGCAGGATTTATTCTCGCTATCATGATGATTTTCTATCACTTTGGGTCAGTGGATTTCTACCAAGTAATGCAGAGCGTTGCAGACCAGTTTGAACAGCCTTCAACAGGTTTGGGAGTTTTGTCCATTATTGGAATTTTATTGTTTGTAGGTGCAGCAGGAAAGTCCGCGCAGATTCCGTTGTATGTTTGGCTTCCCGATGCAATGGAAGGCCCAACACCTGTTTCGGCTCTCATTCATGCAGCTACAATGGTTACTGCTGGAGTTTATATGATCGCACGTTCAGCGGTGCTTTACCAAAATGCGCCGGTTGCACTGGCTGTTGTGGCTATAGTTGGTGTTTTGACCGCATTGTTTGCAGCGACTATAGGTCTGTTTCAGAACGATATTAAGAAGGTTCTTGCATATTCAACGGTTTCACAACTTGGTTATATGTTCTTAGGATTAGGGGTGGGCGCTTTCGGTGCAGCGATATTTCACTTGATGACACACGCATTTTTCAAAGCTTGTTTATTTCTCGGTTCTGGGAGTGTTATTCACACTATGGAACATGCTGAGCATGAGTCTGGTGGTCACCGAGATTATTCAGAGATGCAAGACATGCGCAATATGGGTGGTTTAAAGAAATTTATGCCACGTACACATATAACTTATTTTCTGTCTACCTTGGCTTTTGCTGGAATTTTTCCAATTGCTGGGTTTTTCAGTAAAGACGAGATTCTTTGGGCGGCCTCTCATGAGGGCCATGTTACTTTGCTTTGGATAGCTGCCGTTATAGCAGCCGGGATGACGGCGTTCTACATGTTCCGCCAGTTTTATTTGACATTTCACGGGAGTTTTCGCGGAGGTGAGGCCATGGAGTCGCATTTGCACGAGTCCCCAAGTAGTATGACTATCCCTTTAGTAGTACTAGCGATTGGCGCCTGTGTAGCTGGTCTTGTTGGGATTCCTTTCGGATATTCGCTTATCGGCCCGTTTTTACAACCAGCGCTGGATGCTGGAATGACGGTTCAGCACGAAATTCACCATGCTGCAGTGAGTGTGGAGATTGCTTTTATGTCAGTTTCACTGTTGGTTGCTGCAGGTGGAATCTTCCTGGCTCGGAAGATGTACCGTAGCGATCCACATGGCGATAAGGCTATTATGGAGGGGTGGCCCGCTATACATCGACTGCTTTATAACAAATACTTTGTAGATGAAGTTTACCAATCAACGGTTGTTGGAGGCACTCTGTCAGGAGCACGTGGTCTACACTCCTTCGATGTGAAAGTTGTTGATGGAGCTGTTAACGGTGCGGCAAAGGTGACATTGGGAACGGCCGATGCGTCTTACTTAGCTGATACAAGCCTAGTAGATGGTGCCGTAAATGCTTTGTGGAAAATTCTTGCAAGTTTTTCCCAATCTTTTCGCAGACTTCAGACCGGTGTTTTACAAAATTATGCTCTAATGATGTTGATTGGTATCTTTGCGTTGATTAGTTATTTCTATTTCTACCTATGGAATTAGGAAAAGTTCATGCCTGAGAACACTTTTAATTTTCCAATATTGTCGCTGGTTGTCTGGTTCCCTGCAGTGGGTGCTATGGCGATTCTATTCTTCATGAAGAAAACTCAAGAAACCCAGATCAAGTGGATGGCAAACATTGTTGCGTTTGTCGGGTTTCTTCTCTCTTTGCCGCTTTGGTTTGCTTTTGATAACAACGGCCCCCAATTCCAGTTTCAAGAAAGATACGACTGGATTCCGAGTATTGGGGTCAGTTATTACTTCGGTATGGATGGTATTAGCCTTTTACTCGTGATGATGACGACTATGCTAGGTTTCATTGCGGTGTTGTCTTCGTGGAGTGCTATCCGAGACCGTATTAAGCAGTACTACGTCTTCTTACTTTTACTCCAGACCGGCATGCTAGGTGTTTTCGTGACGCTCGATTTTTTCCTCTTTTACGTGTTTTGGGAAGTAATGCTTGTCCCAATGTATTTATTGATAGGAATTTGGGGTGGCCCGCGTAAGCTTTATGCGGCTATAAAATTTTTCCTATATACGCTTGTAGGGAGTGTTTTGATGCTCCTTGGTATTTTGGCGCTTTACTTTGCATACCATGATGCAACAGGTATTTATACCTTTGATATCACACAGCTTTGGAGCATTGATTACCCAGCAGGATTACAATTTTGGGTCTTTTTGGCCTTTTTTATAGGTTTTGCAATTAAAGTCCCGATGTTTCCATTCCATACTTGGTTACCTGATGCCCACGTCGAAGCACCTACAGCGGGTTCTGTCATTTTGGCAGGTGTGCTATTGAAAATGGGAACCTATGGATTTGTTCGGTTTTCTCTGCCACTTCTCCCGGATGCATCGAAGGAAGCTGTTTGGAGGGTATTGGGGCTTGCGGTTATTGGCATTATTTATGGTGCGCTTGTAGCGCTGGTTCAATCGGATTGGAAAAAATTGGTGGCTTACAGTTCTGTGAGCCATCTAGGCTTTGTTATGTTGGGCATCTTTGCTCTCACTGAACTTGGTCTCCAAGGGGGCATCCTGCAGATGATTAATCATGGCTTGGCAACTGGTGGCCTGTTTTTGATCGTAGGAATTATGTACGAGCAGACTCACACGCGTGAAATTGCAGCTTATGGTGGCATAGCGAAGGTAGTGCCAGTTTTTGCGGCTTTCTTTTTGATTATTGCGCTAGCTTCTATGGGATTACCTCTTCTTAATGGATTCATCGGAGAGTTTATGATTCTCCAAGGGACATTCGCGAGTGACTATGCTGGGCCACGTTATGCAGTGTTTGCAGTGTCAGGGATTGTGCTAGGCGCGGCTTATCTCCTCTGGTTATATCAGAGAGTAATGTTAGGGCCATTTGACAAGCCAGAGCATCTGACACTTAAAGATGTCAGTTTGCGGGAGCATGCTACTCTCGTCCCGATAATTGCATTTTGCATTTTTATCGGTGTTTATCCAAAACCGTTTCTTGATCCCCTCCGTGTACCTGTGCAGGCAATTATGGAACGCATCGAAGGCGAGCGGTTTGTTGGCTTGCCCGAAGACTCACTGAATTCAGCAAATGTTGTGAACAATACCATCGATCAATAAATAGCTCTAAAGGAAGCCACTTGGCTGACGAGGAAGAAACCACTGCTGTCTCGTATCGGGCTAGACTGGCTCATTTGTCTAGCTTGGCTTTTGTTTTCCCTGTTTCCATAGGGATATTTACTTTTGTTGGATATATTTTAGATGGTAAGTTGGCCATTTTTCCTTGGTTGACACTGTTATTTTTTTCCCTTGGGGTTTTAGCTGGTTTTATCAACCTGATACGTGCGGTTAAGCTTTTCGATCGAAAAGAGTGAGTTGGAATCCTGTACTTTCCATTGCGCGAATACGCAAAATCTCACTATGGCTGGTCATTGTCTTCGCATTCGGTGGAGTTTTGTTTGGGTTGGCGTTCTCTCTTGGTGTTGTTCTTGGTGGTTTAATCGCAATGGTAAACCTAGCGGTCTTTGTTTCACTGGTAAGTAAACTAATTGGCACAAAGCCGAAAAGGATTTCTTGGCTAGGATCTGGGGGAGTTCTATTTCGCTATATCTTGTTGTGTATAGCGCTGTTTGTTATAATTGGTATTTGGCATGTTAATGTCGTTGCTTTGGCACTTGGTTTGTCTACAGTGTTTGTCGCGGCGTTTATTGAGTGTGTCCTCTATGCTTATCGAGAATCAAATAAGGAGCATTAACTAAGTTAGTTTCGGTTGCATACCCTGACGTATGATGCTTTCGAACTCACTTTTGGGATTGTCTTTGGGTTTTGTTTTGTTTTTGCAAATTGTTATTAAGGTGAGCGACTAGTATCGCGTTATGGAGCAGCTACTTCACACTTCGTTCCTTTTCCATTTGATCGAAGAATTGTTCCACCATGCTCTTATTGCAGATCATGTTGTTATGGCTTTTTTCGTTGCGATTCTTCTTTCGGTTTTTGCGATATGGTTTCGAAAGCGTATTAGCGTTGAAAATCCAGGAAAGCTTCAACTGTTTGTTGAGACAATAGTTGGAGCTCTAAAAGATATGTTGGATGACAATGTAGGTGCGAAAGGACGACCATTTTTAGGTTTGGTTGGTACTTTGGGTTTGTTTATTCTGGTTTGCAATTGGATTGGACTTGTACCATTCTTTTCATCCCCGACAGTAAATCTTAACTTTACGGTTGGTTGCGCAGTCGTGGCTTTTGTTTATTACAATTTTCAGGGCATCCTAGCTCAAGGAGCAGGCAATTATTTTAAACACTTCTTAGGGCCGCTTCCGATCTTGGCCCCACTGATGCTACCTATCGAGATCATAAGCCATTTCAGCCGGATCCTGTCCCTGTCATTACGGTTGTTTGGTAACATACGCGGGGAGGAGCTTGTCATCGGAGCTCTGGCGGTCATGGTAGCGTTTTTGGTTCCAGTACCTATGATGCTCTTCGGTGTTTTCGGTGGTTTACTGCAAGCTTTTGTTTTTATCATGTTGACTATGGTTTATCTTGGAGGCGCGGTTGCTTCCGAAGAACACTAACTTCTCTGATTACGTCTCGTCGTTGTTTTCCAAGGAGGAACGCTGGTGATTAGAAAATTTGTGCTATCGACCCTGGCTTCGGTCGTCATGCTGTTTTTGGCTGTACCTGTATTTGCTCAAGATGGAGGTCATATCCCAATAGAAGGTTGGTCTTCGGAGATGTACAAGACTGCACTTTTCTCGGGTGCATTTGCTTTAGGTATTGCTGCTGCTATAGGAGCGTATGCTCAGAGTCGTGCCATTGCGGCGGCTTGTGATGGTATTGCAAGGAATCCAGGGGCGTCGCCACAGATTCGCTTCGCTCTTATTTTGGGTCTTGCACTGATTGAGTCTCTCGTTATCTACGTGCTGCTCATAGCCTTTATAATATTCTTAGTTCTTTGGGGCGGATAGCTCTCAGTTCTGACTTTAACTCGCTATTATTGTTTGAATAGTAGGACTGTAAGGTAAAAGCGAAAAGTTTTTAAACAAACTGTGTTAAAAGAAACCTAATGCAAGGCTGATTTTAGTCAATCGGCCATAGTGTGTTGGATAGATATAAAAAGTAGGACAAAGGGAGGCCATAGCGGAGTGACTTCCGGTCTCCCGCTTAAGAGTACGACCCTATTTAGAGTGCAACTTAGGTGTTTTGAGTAGTCTAGTTGTTTCCATAAGTCTAGAACGTTTACACTTCTTTGCCACAGGAGGACAACGTGTTTGAGACGATTCGGTGGGATGGGGATGCTGTTACTTTAATAGATCAGAGAAATCTGCCGACTAGAGAGGACTACTTGAGCTGTAATAGCGCCGAATCTGTGGCTGATGCCATTCGAGACATGGTAGTTAGGGGGGCACCCGCTATTGGTGTTACTGCGGCGCTAGGAATAGCTCTCGGTCTTAAACAAAGTCAACTGACCGATATTGCTAGTTTAAGGGCGCGGATGCAATCGCTTACTGATTTAATGGGTGCTACTCGACCAACGGCGGTCAATTTGTTCTGGGCTATAGAAAGAATGAAAGCTCGGTTCGAAACATTAGCCTCTAACGGACTCAATGGTTTACTTGAAGGGATGGAGTCAGAGGCTGTGGCTATTCATGCCGAGGATATTGAAATAAACAGAAAAATGGGTGTACATGGCGCGGCATTGATTTCGGATGGATCAAAGGTCCTTACTCATTGTAATGCAGGCGCATTGGCAACTGCAGGTTTCGGTACAGCTCTAGGTGTTGTGAGGGCTGCCGTTGAATCTGGTAAGCAGCTGGAAGTTTATGCTGATGAGACAAGACCTTTTCTTCAGGGTGCGCGTTTAACTGCTTGGGAGCTCGTACAGGATGATATCCCCGTTACACTGATTACTGATAACATGGCCGGTCATTTTATGGCGCTGGGTAAGATTGATATGGTTATTCTAGGGTCGGATCGTATTGCTTCGAATGGTGACGTCTGTAATAAAATTGGAACTTATACGGTTGCTGTATTGGCCAAAGAACACGGGATTCCATTTTACGTGGTTGCACCGACTTCAACTTTCGATTTGTCCATCTCTTCAGGATCAGATATTCCGATCGAGGAACGCTCACCGGACGAAGTTGCTAATCTTAACGGAGTTCGTCTCGCTCCAGAAGGAGTTTCGATCTGTAATCCGGCTTTCGATATAACGCCGTCCGGTTTGGTGACCGCTATAGTGTGTGAAAATGGGATTGCAACTCAGCCTTATGGAGAATCGTTGCGTCGTTTATCAGGGAATGAATAACCAGCCGAGTGTTTGATTCGGTATGCTCTTTCGATTTATTTGAATGCCTTACCAGAACGATAGAAAAAGAAGAGGTTTGATTTGCTGCTCTTGTTTGTCCAGTGAAGTGTTTTTTGTTGAAGTTTTAAATTTTCATTATCTGTTGGATGTTTTTTTGCTACATTAATGCTCTTACTAGGAATTGAAAGTTCTTGTGATGAGACTTCAGCCGCTGTAGTTGAAGACGGGCACAAGATTCACTCAAATGTTGTTGCATCACAGGATGAAGTCCATCGACCTTTCGGCGGTGTCGTTCCAGAACTTGCGTCACGGCAGCATCTAAAGAAGATAGGCCCTACGGTTTTTCAGGCTTTACGTAATGCTGGGGTAGGTTTTGACGATATTGGTGCTGTGGCAGTTACTCAAGGACCTGGGCTTATAGGGTCGTTGCTGGTCGGACTTTCTTTCGGTAAAGCAGTAGCTTATGCTCAAGGTATTCCACTTGTTGGAGTGGACCATCTCGAAGGCCATATCCGTGCAGTCTATCTTGAAAATATAAAGCCGATACCTCACCCAGCGATTTCACTTGTTGTATCAGGCGGTCATACTTCTTTGTTTTTAATGAAAAAGGAGGCTGATTATGAGTTGATTGGCAAAACCAGGGACGATGCGGCGGGGGAAGCATACGATAAAGTTGCTAAGAAACTTGCGCTGGGCTATCCAGGAGGACCAGTTCTGGACCGATTGGCACAGCGTGGAAATTCTCTTGCGTATAAATTTTCTATACCTCACTTTTCAGATGGAAGCCAAGATTTTAGTTTCAGTGGTTTAAAATCAGCAGTTTTACGTACGATCCAAAAATTTTCGATTAAGCCTGTTGCCGCTGGTGAGACACCTGAGTCTCGTGCAGACATCTGTGATCTTGCTGCTAGCTTTCAGAAGACCGTTGTAAAGAGTCTCTTAGTAAGAAGTGAAGAAGCAGTTCAAACGAACAAGGCACGTGCAGTATTGGTTTCCGGGGGAGTTGCAGCAAATCGAGAACTTCGTGACCGCTTTAATATTTTAGGTGAAAAACTGGGAATACCAGTAGTTTTTCCGAGCGTGAAGTTATCTACGGATAATGCTGCGATGATTGCGGCAGCCGGCTATCTTAAGGTGGAACGTAAAGAATTTGCGGACATAACCCTTAACGCAGATGTTGAACTCCGGCTAGGGGAAAATGGTGGCAGGCGTTCCACCCGTTATCGCTGAGGGGGAGAAATCTTTCTACTCAACAGTACGTATACAGCCCCACTACCACCGTCCTTCCAACGGGCAGATGCATAAGCTATTACAATACGTTTCCATTTTTTGGAGCTTAGACAATGTTTAACGACCTGCTTGATGACGTGAGGTTCTTGACCAGAATGTTTACCGCGTCCATGAATTATTCGTACGCACGAAAGACTTCGGTGTTTTGAATCTGTTAGAAAAGTTTCTAAGACTTCACGCGCTTCGCTTGGCTGGTAACCATGAAGATCTAGGTCAGCCTGAACGGAAAACTTTCCCTGTTTTAGCATAGAGATAAGACGAGTATTGTTTCCGTTGATAGTACTGTGGAAACCTTCGCCTGTTTTGAAGGGATCCATCTCACCTTTGCCAGAAATGAAAGATGAAAGTTCTCTAAGTACACTGTCTTCTCCATCTTCTCCCCAAACAGGAATGTCGATCTTAGTTCGCAGCTTTAGCGGTGTTGTGCTCCATCCAAGGTATTTAACAGTACCTGTAGCAATTGATTTTAAGTATGCTTGTTCTTCAGTACCTTAAGAATTTACTTATTGAGTCGATTCTTTGAGCTTGCGTCGATTTGTTTGAAGTTTAAGATCACCTCTCTTAACCATGTCCTGGAGAACTTCGAATGGTCTGTACTTGACACCATTATGTTCCGACATGCTTATATTATTTTATACCCTTTTTTTGAGTTGATTGCCTTGCTTTGCCTCGTTAGGATGTGGTTATGAGAGTTGCCCTGATCATTCTTTTTGGCATATCCAATACTGTTGCAGCTTCAGCTCAATACCAAGGTATGCAGCCGGCAAAGGTCAGTGTAGAGGAACTCGCGTCAATGGGTGGAAGATATAATGAAAGTCCAATTATTACCCAAGGGGAAATCCGCTTTGGGGACATGGAAGACCAGTCGTTTAATATCTTTGAACTAACCGGAAATAGCTCTATTCGCAGTGTGCGTATTGCCATGTCAAGTAATTCGTTTGAGGACCTTCGATTTATGGTTGGTCAAAAGGTCGAGGTATACGGTATATTTTTTGATCTCTCCACCGCGTTACAACCACAGTATCATCCTGTTCTGCGTTATTTTCCCGGAGCAGTCCGTAATGATGGTTTAGGTATTGATACCCAGTACTTTGTTGCTGCCAGGAGTGTGGAAGTTATCGTTGATCTTAAAAGTGACATTGACCCAGATATAACTGGAGAGAAAAGCGAAATTATTGACCCTGACATCATGACTGCTGATGTTTTGTCAGTTGATCTAAGAAGTCTAGTTCAAGATCCAGAAAAATACATTGACCGGCAGATAGCAGTTCTAGGAAAATTTCGAGGCAGTAATTTATATGGTGATTTGTCAATGCGAGACAAGCGAACTCCTCGCGATTTTGTAATTAAAGTTGCTGACGCAGCGATCTGGGTGACTGGGAGGCGTCCACGTGGTGCAGGATTTCGTCTCGACTCTAAGAAGAGACGGGATACGGGAAAGTGGTTGACGGTGGTAGGTACAACTTGGAAATATGAACCAACGGGAACTTATTACTTGCGAGCAGAGAAAATCTCGATGGTTGATGCACCTGTGAGTAAGAATCTTGCTCCGGTAAAAGTTGTGGTTGATAACAAGAGAGATTTAGGTCCACCTCCTGAGGTAGTTTTTTCATTGCCACTTGCGGGTGAACGAGATATTTCGGTTGATTCGGAGTTTCAAATACAGTTCTCCAGTGACATGAATCAAGATAGTTTCAATAGAAATGTGGATCTTCTCTATGCTGACGACGATGGTGTTGGAAATCCGTTCCCAGATCTTGAAGTGATCTATGATAAGAGCAGACGTACGTTAACAGTGAGGCCGAATAAATCATTGGAGAGAGCGAAAGAAATTCTTTTAATACTCTATGATTTGATAGAAGATGAAGAAGGTCAAAGCCTTCTATCAGCCCCAGCTGTAAGTAGCGTGGAGCCTGGAGCAGCGGTTGTGCTTGCGTTCACAACATCTCAATAAATTCGATGTCTTTGTCTTTTCTAAGGTCACATACGAAGGCGGGCTTGTTAGGGCTTATTAACTATCTCTTGTTCTGGTGACCCCAATAAACGGCGGTAAAATACTTTTCTAATATGACAGGCGTAGTTACCAAAGTCGCATTGGCTATTGCGGGTTCTGATTCAGGTGGTGGCGCGGGAGTTCAAGCAGACCTCAAAACTTTTGCAGCCCATGGAGTTTACGGTACATGCGCACTCACTGCGGTGACTGCCCAGAACACTCGGGCTGTGACAGACGTGGAGATTTTGCAACCGAAATTTGTCCAGAGTCAAATAGATGCTGTTGTCTCAGATATAGGTGTTGATGCCGTGAAAATAGGGATGCTTGCCACGGAAAGTATTATCGTAGCCGTTACTGAAAGACTAACTGAGTATGGTATTGAAAAAATTGTGGTTGATCCTGTGATGTTTGCTAAAAGTGGTGATGCTTTGCTTGATCCATCTTCAGTGTCTGCCCTTTGTAAATTGCTTGTTCCTATTGCATTTGTTGTAACGCCTAATTTGCCTGAAGCCGAAGTGCTGACTGGTATGTCTATCGAAGGGGAAGAAGGTATTAAAGATGCGGCTCGTCGTATTGTAGATCTTGGTGCTAGGGCAGTAGTGATAAAAGGTGGTCATGATTGTGGAAGTGATGCTATTGACTGGTTTTATGATGGTCAGCAGTTTTCTCGTTTTGCCACTAGGCGTATTGAGTCTGACAACACACATGGAACTGGTTGTACGTTTGCGGCAGCAATAACAGCAAGGCTTGCAAGGGGAGATGACCTTTTCTCGGCGATTGACACTGCCAAGAAATATTTAACCGAGGCACTTGAACGTGGTATACCGATTGGAAAGGGGCATGGACCAGTGGATCACTTTCTTGGAGTGAATGTTTGGGGTAAAGAAAAATAGTTTTTTGGTGAGTTGTGGTATCCCTTAAGCGTGCGCTAAGATTTCGATTATTATGTTTGAGATTGTTGAAAAACCCATAGATGCACTGATTCTGGCGCAGGAGGTAGCGTCGGAGTCTGACGGTGCCATTGTTACTTTTTCGGGTATTGTTCGTGGTGAAAGTGACGGAAAAAAAGTTGTGTTTTTGGAATACGAGGCGTATACGGAAATGGCCATCAAAATGATGGAAAAGATTGGTGATGAGGTCAAACAAACTTGGAATCTGGAGAGTGTAAAAATACAACATCGGGTCGGCCGCTTAAATGTTGGAGAGACTAGTGTGGCGATTGTTATCTCGTCACCGCATAGAGCTGATGGCTTCGCAGCATGTCAACATGTAATAACGAGGTTGAAAGAAATAGTTCCGATCTGGAAAAAAGAAGTATTTGAAGATGGTGAAGTGTGGATTGACGGGCCTACAAGTCAGGTGGCTACTAGTTGAAAGTAAGTGTTAGACCGTTTGCGGTTCTCCGAGAGTTACTAGGAGGTAAGATTCTAGAAGTTGAGGTTCCTCAAGGAACGACAGTTGCTGGGCTATGGGAACACCTTGCTCACGGTGACTCTCGACTAATTCCCTTCAATAATTCTGTAAACTTTGCTATCAATAGCAACTTTGTAACTAGAGAAACAGAACTTTGTGCAGATGACGAAGTTGTTTTTCTTCCTCCTGTCAGGGGCGGTTAATGTCAGACCGCACACGTCGGCAAGAGGCCATACTAAGCTTACTTAGGGACCGGCAGATTAAAAATCAGAATGAACTGGTTCTTGCACTGAAACAAGCTGGTTATTCGATGACCCAATCCACTTTATCACGTGAGTTGAAGTTTCTTGGGATTGCTAAAACCCCTGACATCCGCGGTGGTGGGTATCGTTATTTAGTTGGGGGAAGGTCTACTCGCGGCCCGTTGTCTCCGGTCGTTACGTTTGTCGAGACGATTGAACGTACAGGCAATCTTATTGTTGTGAAAACTCCCCCAGGAAATGCTCAGGGTGTTGCTCATGGGCTGGATGAAGTAAAGTGGGGGGAAGTGATGGGTACAATAGCTGGCGACGATACTATCCTTCTGATATGCCGAAGTAATCGTGACGGTGCCGCGGTTGAAAAGAGAATCCGTGCACTTACGTGCCTCTAACGTTTTAATCAAGTTTTTTTCATATTGCGATTGATTTAATAGGCTACGTTATTGCTCGCTTTTGCTGAGTGTGTGGTTGAGAATGATGCGACCACTGCGATTAGCGGGCAGTTTTCCAGCGTCACTTGCAACTTTTCCATTTACAACCACTAGATCAAAACCAATACTTTCTTGGTGAGGTTTTTCAAAAGTAGCTAGATCTTGCACATTGTCTGGGTTGAATAACACTAAATCAGCGTTGAATCCTTTTCGAATTAGTCCCCGAGATGTGAGCCTAAAAGTTTGAGCTGGAAGTGAGGTCATACGACGAATAGCATCTTCAAGAGTTAGTGTTTTTCTCTTTCGCACGAACTCTGCTAGAACGCGGGCGTTCGTCCCGTATGATCTAGGATGTGGTTTCCCTACGCTCTTCTGTTGTACTCCTCCGTCGCTTGCAATTGCTGTGTTGGGATATCGGTAAATTGTTTCAACATCCTCAAGACTCATGTAGTGATAGATCATGGATACAGATCCTTGTTCCATAAGTTCAAGAATTGTTTCCATTTCGTTAGCAATTGATGCACTGCGACCTCGGTCACGATTGATTTCAGTAATTGTCTTTCCTTCAAGTGAAGCGTTTGCAGGAAATCGGGCTACCGTTCCAAAAGAGTAGTCTTCGAAACCTTGTGCTTTCAATTTTACGAGCATTTCTTCGAGTATCATTTTCCGCGTAGAGGGTTCGTTAAGCCTACGGACAATTGCCTCTTGGCCATCAGCTAGAGCCCAACTTGGAAGATTAACTGACAGACCCGTGCTTGCTCTATCGTAAGGATAGGCATCGATCACAACATCAACTCCTTCGGTACGAGCTTCTTCGATTAGGTCAATAGCTGTTTGTATAGTCCCCCAGCGCTTCTTCCCTTTGATCTTGAAATGTGAAATTTGTACGGGAATCGATGCTTTGCGTCCAATTGTGATTGCCTCTTTTATGGATTCATGAAGACTAGCTCCTTGTTCACGGATGTGAGTAGAATAGACCCCGCCATGTCGGCCAGCAGCCTGCGCTAGGGCGATCACTTCTTGCGTGTCAGCAAAAGTTCCTGGTATATAGAGAAGACCCGTCGAGAATCCGACCGCTCCTTGTTTCATCGCGACATCAACGAGGCTCTGCATATGCTCAATTTCTTCAGGACGGGCCTTTCGATTTGCGCTCCCCATCGCTGCACGCCTTACTGAGTTATGTCCGATTAAGGTGGCAACGTTTAAACCCAAGCCTAATTCTTCAAGTTTATTGAACCATTTACCAATTTGAATTTCGGAACTGCCACAGTTGCCTGTGATAATGGTAGTTACGCCGTCATGTAGAAAATTGGAAGCATGGGGTGATGTTTCTAAGCCCCCACGAGTTCTTGAAGACTCGACGTGAGTATGGACGTCAATAAATCCTGGAGCAAGAACTCTTCCCTGTGCATCAATGATATGCTCAGACTCTGCAGATTTGTTTAATCCGACAAAAGCAATACGACCTTTTTTAATGCCGACATTAGCTCTGAACCAAGGATTACCAGTGCCATCAACGATACGAGCATTCGTAATTAAAATATCGTATTTTTCACTGAAAGAAGTTGTGGCGATTGCAAGAGTTAACGTTAAGAAAGACAATTTAATTTGCAACATGTACAGATTTTGGAACATCAAGACCTATAAACTCAACTACGGTTCTAGTGTTTTTCAATATGAATTGACATAGTCTTTAATTTTAGCTATTACAACTGGAGGTGAAGATCGTGAGAGGTGCTATCGGAGTGTACGAGGTAATTGCGCTTTGTTGCACATTTGTATTTTGTAGTTTGTCAACTGGATCTGCAGACGACTGGCCGGAATGGAGAGGTAAACACCGTAGGGGTATATGGATGGAAACCGGCATTCTGGATGCGTTTCCGAAAGAAGGTCTTGATGTCTCTTGGAGAACTCCTATTGGTAGCGGTTATGCGGGGCCATCGGTTTCTCGTGGGCGCGTTTTTGTAACCGACTTTATTGCCGATAGAAATAATAAGGGAACGGAGCGCATTCTTTGTTTGGATGAAAAGACAGGAGAAGTTATTTGGACCTACAGCTGGGATGTAGACTACACAGGTTTACAATTAGTTTATGCTATCGGACCTCGTGCAACACCTACAGTCGCAGGTGAACAAGTTTTCGTTCTTGGTGCTATGGGTAATCTCAAAGTACTAGAAGTGGAGACTGGAGCTCTCTTATGGGAAAAAGAGTTTGTTCGTGATTTCGGCGCTTCAGTACCAGTATGGGGCATTTCCAGCGCTCCGATTGTAGAAGGTTCACTCGTTATTACTTTTGCTGCTGGGGAACCAGATGCTAAAGTCATGGCGTTCGACCGAGAGACTGGAGATGAAGTGTGGAGAGCTTTGTCTTCTGACTGGGAACCCGGGTATTCCCAGCCAATAATTTTTGATTACGCTGGTAAGCGACAGCTAATCGTTTGGCACCCGCGAGCCATTACTTCTTTAGACCCGTTAAGTGGTGAACTCTTCTGGCAGGAACCTTACGTAGTTTCAATGGGTATGACAGTATCAACCCCGATTCAGAAAGGTCCATATCTGTTTGTTTCATCTTTTTATGATGGTGCGCGTATGCTGAGGCTTGATGAGCAAACATCTGAGCCAACTACAATCTGGCAAAGCTCTGGTCAAAGTGAAGTGCGCACAGACCGAATACATACTCTTATCAATACTGCAGTTATACAGGGAGATTACTTGTATGGCATTGATAGCTACGGTCAAATGAGATGTTTGGAGTTATCTTCAGGTAAACGAATTTGGGAAAATCTGGATGTAACAAAAGAGAAACAGAGATGGACAGCTGCTTTTTTTGTTCGTAATGGAGATCGATTTTTTGTTAATAATGATCGAGGTGAACTTATTTTAGCAAAATTCTCTCCAAGTGGTTTTGAAGAGCTGAGTCGAACACAACTGATCGAACCGACGTCAGCGACAGTCCGCCGTCGTGAATTCAACGCTGTGCACTGGTCTCACCCAGCATATGCCAATCGCCATATTCTTGTTCGTAACGACAAGGAAATTCTTAGGGCCTCTCTTGCGAGGTCTCAAGAGTGAGTAGAGTACTCTGTTTGGCGTACTTTTTGATTTCAGTGGCCACACTTGAAGCGGAGACCCGAACACGTGTAATAGTGAGTGATTTGCATATGGCTGCAGATTTTCGTTTCGGAACAGCATTTGATGCGTTTATTGAAACAATGTTGGAAATAAGCTCTGGTTCTACAGATCTCATTTTGAACGGCGATACGTTTGAGTTAGGGGTCTGTCCGCTTGGCTGTACGGAAACTCAAGTCTTGGAACAGCTTAACGAGATATTAATAAAGCAGTCAGGGCGCTTCGATGCTTTGGCGAGGTTCGTCAATTATGGCGAGAATCGTTTAGTCTTTGTTCCTGGAGATAGTGATGCGGGCTTATTTTTTCCTTCAATAGCAAATCGGCTAAGGGAACGATTGTCTGAGCAAGGTGTCAGAGTAGAGATTGCCGAGCAGGGATTATGGATTTCTAGAGATGCCAAAATTTTAGTTGAGCACGGGCACCAATTTGCGACTGACGCTTATCGATTGCAGAGTTGGCCACAGCCTTTTGTAGAGCATGGAGAACAGAAGCGGCTTGCTCGTAGTTGGGGGGAGACGGTTATCTCGTCTTACCTACGGGGGAAAGAAAAGGATTTCCCACTTGTGCAAGACTTTTCAGAGTTGGTGATGGGGTTGAAATATGCTCTGGCAATCAACTCAGTCCATGGGCTTGAAGAGGAACTTCCCAGGGTCCTTAAATTCATTTTACTGAAAGTTTCTTGGCAGCAATTCCGCAGAAATCTTGAAATGGAGGTTTCGCCCCCGGAGTGGGATTTGAGTTTGATTCGCGAACAAGGTCATAGATTTCTTCGAGAATCATTGCCGAAAGACGATCCTTTATATCGGGCATGGCAGAACAACCCCATTGAAATGACTGATTTCAGCGATGAAGAGCTTCAAGCTATTTGTGACTCACGCGCTGCTGTACGGCGTGCTCGGCGGCGGATGGAAAGAGGATTGTCTCAACTTGCGAGAGTTGGCCCTCTCGCTCCCGCTTGCCCTCGAAGCAACGAGACTCGGGGTCCTTCTTTTCAATATTTTTGGTCGTCTCGTGACAACATCTACCGTACACGTTTAAAAGAAGTGATTAAAGAGCAGTCAGTCTCCACTTTTATTCATGGTCACACGCACTTAGCGGATCGTGGCTTTAAGATTGGGGTCGAGGGCTTAGGCACCCGAGTTTTCAATTCTGGCGCTTTTAAGAAAGTGTTAACACCAGCCACTTTTGAACTGATGAAGGTTAACCGACAAGCCACTAGTGAGAGCTTGCTTAATTCTTTGCAATTAGACGACCTTGCTGATTGTTATAGTTTCATTCTAATTGAACCATATGAAAGTCAACCAGACCCGCGTGTTCTATACTGGTTTCCTGTTGATACGGGAGGCTTCGAGTTCGATCGAACATGTAGTTGACTTATTCCTAGCCTGTGTAAGTATTTGTTTTGATACGCCGTATTAGCCGGTTTCTGCGGTGCTCGAAGCTTGCTCTCCATCGATCAATGAACGCGTAAGAAAAACGAGGATTTCCATCAAGTCGTTTTAGTGCTAGTTCACATTTGTCGAGAGCTTTTGGAAAGTTCTTCTCTTGATGCTCTAGTAGCATGGCAAGCTCACGAAGCGCCATAAGTGATTCAATCGTATTTTCGCATGCAAGCTGTTCCCAAATAACTTGTGCGTCTTCGAGATCATTACGAAGCTTATACTGATAGGCCAAGCGTTGTAGTACTTTATTTTTCTGGGAGGCTGGCAAATCTGATTCGATCGCTCGTTGGTAGTGGCGCATTGAACGGCTTGGCTGTGATTGTCGCTCAAACCACCGTCCGAGGCTTACGTCATCGATGGGATGTTCCGGGGTATAGTTCTCGTCCAATGAATTTTCTACAATGATCGCTAGGGCTGCTAGAGAAACAATGTCATGTCGATTGTGTTCAAAAACATGATGTATCTCATTTGGGTTCTGCGTGCGGATGTAACGAAAATATAATTCTGGAATGACGTGTCCAGGTACATCATCAATTCGCTTGAACTCTAATAGTTGGTTCTCAAGTTCTATTAAACGACAATTCTTGATACGAGCCTTCCATAGGCCTCTGGCTGAGTATAAAAGATCGAAATGATGTAATTCTTCGAATGAAGAACGCTGTCTTGATAGGACGAAGCGAGATTCTAGAAGAGGTACGTCAAACGACTTTCCGTTATAAGTGACAAGAAAATCAAAACTGCGGATCAACTCATTGAGGTGAGCTAGCATAGCTGATTCTTCTTTGTAATCACGCATGAACATCTGTTGAACGATAAAGCCTTTAGTTGTTGCAAATCCCAATCCGACCAGGAAAGCACATGTTCCAGAACCACCAGAGAGTCCCGTAGTTTCTGTATCTAAGAACAAAGTTTTGTTGATGTCTATTTGGATATTGTCACCTTGGGAAGAAAATAGTGAGAGCAACTTTGTCGAGATATCCCTTAATCGACCGAGTTTTATGCATCCGTGTTGGTGATTCCAAGGGTAGATTGTTTCTGCTAAGTAAAACGAACCAAGTTTAGTCTCAATTTGTTTTCCTGGGAGCGCATTACTAAGCGTTCGAGTGCTTTTCTTGGGTGCAGGGTGTTGTTTTTTTTGAGACTTGCTAGTTGTTGCAGCGACGAGACGCTCTAAGCGTTCTTTGGTAGAAAGAGCAGTGTCGGTGTTTGAATTAGCTTGCAGGAGTTCATTTTCTAGAAGAGAAAGTTTGGTGTTTGATGGTCTTGTTTTTGTGGAAAGCTGGTGGTGCAGACGAAGGCGCTCCAGCTTGTCTCGGGTTGGAGTATTTTTCATGGAGTCAATAAACGCTCCAGAATAGAGAGAGCGATTTCTTTCCCTCGGATGCCGACTTCGCCGACAGGACCAACGCAAGAAGGGCACCCCTCATGACAAGGACAACTTTCGATTAGCTGGGCCGCTTCTGAAATGAGTTGTTTGTGAAGTCCGTATAGCGGTTCTGAAAAACCAATGCCTCCAGGATAGTTGTCATATAAAAAAATATTTGGCTCGTAGTTTTCATCCTTTGATTCTTGAGCCGATCTCTCCGATACGTTCGATCTCTTGAACCCTTTTTCAACTAACGCAGTTCCTTGCGCATTGTCACCTAGTGCAACGCCTATATCAGAGGTGTCGCACATGAGAAAGAGCATCGCTACGGTCTTAAGGGTATTCGAAACAGCGATGACACCGTCACGTCGCTCTTCAGAACTTGCTACTAATGCAGACATAAGCTTACGAGGTACCGTCAGCCAGTAAGACGATGTATGCATTTCTATTTCTGGCATTTCCAGCTCACCTGAACCCACGTTTTCAAGCGTATAGAATTTTATTTTCTTAAAGCCTACAACTTGTGAAACAACGTGTACTTCACCATGGTTGCGTTCTCCCTCTTGTATTTTTTCTTGTGCAAAACGTTCAATAATGTTCACCTTTGTGTAAGTGATCGCATCGGTGAAATAATCGCTTTCCCATGCTCTTACTGCAGCTCGTCGTTCGTTGTAGTCAAATCTTTCCACGAAATACTGCTGGCCCTCTAAAATGTATACCGCTTTTGGATGCAGTGTTGCGTGGGCACTGACGAAATCTACCTCTGCAATGATTTTTGGTTCGTTTGTTTCATCACACACAACGAAATTGTCTGAACTGACTGAGCGAAGGCTAACGCTATCGGCTGGATAGGAATCACTGGTCCAGTGCCACCTATCGTTTGAATGATGTAATAACTTGTGCTCTTCGAGAAATCTTAGAATTTCGTTTAGATTCTCAGCCCCGAACTGCTCCCCATCTTGGAAAGGAAGCTCAAAGGCAGCACATTTAACGTGGTCGACGAGAATTGAGAGGTTGTCTGGGTTGATTAGACCATTCTCAGGGGATCCAGAAAAAAAATATTCTGGGTGGTTAACCATATATTGATTGAGCGGACTAGAGTTTGCGATGAACACTGCAACTGAAGTCCCAGTTCGACGCCCCGCCCTTCCGGCTTGTTGCCATGTAGAGGCGATTGTGCCAGGGTAGCCGGAAATTACTGCGACATCAAGAGCACCAATATCAATACCGAGTTCTAATGCATTGGTTGATACAACTCCTAAAACGCTTCCATCGCGTAGCCCAGCTTCGATTTCACGACGCTTTTGGGGAAGATAACCTCCCCGATAGCCACGGATGATATTTTGGTTTTGTAGGTTGTGTTCAAGTTCATTCTTCAAGTAAGAGACAAGAATTTCAGTGTTTAGTCGACTCGTTGTGAAAATGATAGTTTGGAGTCCACGATGTAAAAAAGAGGATGCGATGTTTCTGGTTTCATTGATGTAAGAACGCCGAATTCCGAGTTCTTTGTTGACCACTGGTGGGTTGTAAAAAACAAAGTACTTCTCTCCACGTGGGGCGCCATTGCTATCAATAAGGTTAATAGGACGACCGATCAGTTCTTCTGTTAGTGACTTTGGATTTGCTATAGTGGCAGATGAACAAACGAACTGAGGGTCCGATCCATAGAATCGACAAATTCGCTGAAGACGTCTAAGAATATTCGAGAGATGTGAACCGAATACACCGCGGTAAGCATGAATCTCGTCAATGACTATATAGCGGAGATTCTCGAATAGTTTGACCCATTTTGGATGGTGAGGGAGGATTCCGCTATGCAGCATGTCTGGGTTTGTAACAACTAGGTGACCTCGCGAGCGAATTGCCTTACGAGCATCCTGTGGAGTGTCTCCGTCGTAGGTGAACGTTCGAATGTTTGCGCCAATGTCTTTTATCAGCGTATGTACTTCCGCAAGTTGGTCTTGAGAGAGAGCTTTGGTTGGGAACAGATATAGAGCGCGGGTATCGGGCTCTTCTAGCATGCGGTTTAAAATTGGGAGGTTGTAGCAAAATGTTTTTCCAGAGGCTGTTGGAGTAACGATGGTTACGTTGTTTCCGCTGGAAACTCGTTCGAAGGCCTCATGTTGGTGTGAGTAGAGGCGTTCAATCCCACGTTTACGTAGGGCATCTACAAGTTCGTGTCGGAGAGTTTCGGGGAAATCCATGAAATCTCCTGGCAGTGCTGGAAAATGTCGAAGGGCCGTCACTGTTGGAGCACGAATACTGCTGTCTTTTAATTCATCGATGGCTTTTGTTAGAGCACTACTTCTGTTTGAAGGAGCTAAAATCTTAGTCATTGCAGATTAATGAGTGTATCAAGAACCCAAAAACAGTAACAAGGTACCTTGGATAATTAAGTTCAGTGACTCTGGACTTAATAAAGGGTGTGGTCAGAAACCAGATGATGAAATTTTCAACTTGTCATCAAGAGATTTAACTTCGCTAAAGCTAGAAATTCGAGAACGTATCTGCTCTGCTAACAAGTCCGAGTTTACCTTGCCACGGATGACTACATGTCCTGAAGAGACGGTGATCTCAATATTTGCATCGCGTGTTTCCTTATCAAGATGTAGTGCAGCTAGGATTTTCGTGCGCAGAGCTACATCTTCTAGCTGTTGTTGTAGCTGTTCCGGAAGTGATTCTGTTGATTGTACTGACAAAGTTGGATCTACAAGAAGTTGGTTGTTAACAGATGTGACTCCTTTTACTTGCAAGATAAGTTCGAAAGCTTTTTCTCGCTCTTCCTTTGTTCGGACCGATCCTGAAAGTGTAACGACCCCATGCTCGGTATCGGCGGTGATTGGCCTGTCAGAAAAGTCGCGATGAACTATAAGGGCGGCTTTTGCTGAAATGGAAATTGTTGTGTCTGTGACTTGACGTTGTAAGCCGGGGAAGAAACCCGCGTTGTATAAGTGATAACCAACGAAAACAGTACTTACAAAGATTAGCAAAAAGGCGAATCGAAAGATGATACGAAAAAAGAACCGAAACATTGTATTGAATATTAGCAGTCGTTAGCCTCTGTTCTCTAGTCTTTGTTCGTATTTGAAGCGATTTTGTGTCAGGTTTGTTTAGAAGGAACTTTGAATGTGACATGGAGATTCTAGATTGGCGTCTATTGACTTAGTGCAAACCCTTGTCTACGATAAGACCTTTCTTTAAGGGGCTGTGGCGCAGTTGGGAGCGCGCCTGAATGGCATTCAGGAGGTCACGGGTTCGACCCCCGTCAGCTCCACCAACTTATTGTGATGTTTGGTGGTTTGGTTAGGCTACTATAGTTACACAATATAAAGAAACCCAGAGTGGTACAGTAGGTTAAGTATATGTTAAATAAGACTTTGATTGTCTCTCTCTCTGTTTTTATTGCTTTATCTTCCCCTAGCTTATATGCGCAAACAGTCTTTGAGGTGAAGCTCCAAAGAGATGTTTCTATAAGGGTACGTGATGGAGTCCAACTGTTGACAGACATCTATTTTCCTGTTGACGAAGGCAAGGGGATGTTGGTAGAGCCTTTTCCGGTACTACTCCATCGTACACCCTACGGTAAACATCGTACTGGATTGGTTGAACAGGCGCAGTTTTTTGCGAGTAATGGATATGTTGTTGCGGTACAAGACATGCGAGGAAGGTTCGCCTCGGAAGGGATATTCAGTAAGTATCATGATTTCGATGTTTATGATGGTTACGATACTGTTGAATGGCTCGCAAGTCAGTCATTCTCGGACGGAAAAGTTGGCATGTGGGGAACCTCATATGGGGCTCATACTCAAGCTGACGCCACGAAAATGAATCCACCAAGTTTAGGTCCTCTTGTGTTGAATCAGGGCGGCATGTCGAATGCATGGGATCATGCTGTTCGACATGGAGGTGCCTTTGAAGTGGGACGAGAACTTACATGGGCATTTCGATATATTCCTGTAGAGGTGCAGGATCCTGTTGTCAAGAAAGCGTTTGAAGAGACATCGGTTATTGCTTGGTATGATTCTCTACCACTACGTAAGGGGCTGAGCCCATTATCGTTGGCTCCGAATTTCGAAAGTTATTTTCTTAATGAGGCAACGCATTCTGACTACGATGCTTTTTGGAAGCGTCTAGGTCTAAACTGGGAGGAGTATTACGACCAGACTGCTGATGTGCCGATGCTTCATGTTGGGGGTTGGTTTGATATTTTTCTACGCGGAACTATCAAGAATTATGTAGAACTATCGGCTCGTAAAACCTCACCGATCCGATTACTAATTGGACCATGGAATCATGGGGGTAATGCTAGGACCTATGCTGGTGGTGTAGATTTCGGATTTGAAGCTGCTATCGAAGACTTCGGAACGACCTTTCATTTGAATTGGTTTGATTATTTTCTAAAGGGGAAATCCAATGGCGTAGGATCGGATGCACCCGCACGAATTTTTATCATGGGAACAGGGGATGGCTCTAAAGACGATCAAGGAAGATTGTCCCACGGTGGATATTGGTATGAAGCGAGTTCCTGGCCCTTAGAAAATGTGCATTACAGTCGTTTTTACTTGCACCACGAAGGGAAGTTGTCCAAAGTATTGCCGGCCGAAGAAAAAGCATCGACGACCTATACGCATGATCCATCCCACCCTGTGCCAACGATTGGAGGTGCTGTTTCTTCTAGGGTAAAGGACGGTGCTTTCAATCAGCGAGAGAGTAGGGATTTTGCAGGAAGCAGATCTCCTTATTTGCCACTTAAGGCTCGAGATGATGTTGTCGTATTCCAGACTGAACCTCTAGAGCAAGACATTACTGTCGTGGGGCCCATCGAAGTACGGATTTTTGCTTCTTCATCTGCAGTGGATACCGATTTCACTGCTAAATTGATTGATGTCTATCCTCCAAGCACTGATTTCCCCTCTGGTTTTGATATGAATCTGACCGATGCTCTTGTACGCGCTAGCTACCGTGGTCAGCGGCACAAGCGTTCATTGATTTCACCAAGTGAGGTCTATGAATTTGTGATCCGTCCTTTTGCTACTGCTAATGTTTTTAAAAAGGGTCACAGGATACGTGTCGACATCTCAAGCAGTAATTTTCCTCGCTTTGATGTGAACCCAGGAACTGGAGAACCTCTTGGGAAAAATCGCCGATCGATTAAAGCTGAAAATACGATTCATCATGACTCTCAGTATCCCTCCCATATTTTATTGCCTATCTTCGATCTGGAACATTAGTTTTATAACGGAGTCCGTGCGACTTAGATGATTCTGTACTTTGTTGTGGTGAGTGAAAAAGTTGACTAAAGAACAATTAGCTCTCGAAGAGAGTTGTTGTTAGGTACAGTTCTAGAGCTTAAGGTTTTCTCTCTTAGGATAGACTGTCAAACCAGGCTGTGAGTATTTCAGAGAGCTCTTCCAGCGACGGAACAACAAAAAGTATCTGTTGGTAATCTGTTGGCTCATAAGGAGTGGCCGCGACTTCACTGATAGAAAAAGGACGTAGGTTAGGGTGTTTCATAGACCGGCCTAATTCACCGTATGACGACAAAATACCAGAGCCGTATGCTTTTAACTGATCTCCCTCGTAAGTTAGTCCAAATTCTAAAGTGTACCAGTAGACGCGAATTAGCTGCTCAATGGTGTCCTCATTGTCAGTTTTGGCGCAGGCCTCTCCGAAAGCATTATTAAGGTGCAGGATAAGTGGGTTGGCAAAATATGCTGCGTGTCCAACGATTTCGTGGATTACATCTGGTTCAGGTGTGTAAAGCGGGGTACTAGAATGACGAACATATTGTGTAGAGAGAAAGATGTTGTGTTTTAGACAAGTCAAGAATTCTATTGGGTTTACCAATCCAGCTACGGGTTCCAATCGCATCTCGGTAAATTGACTAAGAGTTTGGTTTACATCTCCCAATTGTGGAATTTGCTCTTGAGATACACCAACTTTCTCAAGGGAAGCAAGATAACTGCTACAGGCGTGTTGGTTGAGCAAAGGCTGTAAATGGGTCCAAACTTCTTTCCATACACCCTGCTCTTCATCCGAGTATTCAACAGTAGGTACTGGCTGACCGTTCTTGTGGTTTAGAGCCAGTTCAGCAATCATATTTCTTCGTTGCCGGTAAGTTGAGTCTCTAAAACCGGGGTGATCTTTGTCGAGCTTAACCAATTCGTGGCCCTTACCTACCTTTGAATTGTTATTTGTGCTGATTGTCGCCTGCATACAAAATACTCCAGATATCACTTGTGTTTTAGAAACGTATAAATATAACTTACATTTGAACCTTTTTTTAGGGAATCATGGTAAAGATTCACGAGATTGCATATATTCTGAAGCTCTAGGTAGCTACCCTTGAATATTTTAGGTATTTCTGCGTTCTACCACGATAGTGCTGCCTGTGTTGTGAAGGACGGAGATATTGTCGCTGCAGCCCAGGAAGAGCGTTTTACCCGAAGAAAACATGATAGTTCTTTCCCGAAGCATTCAGTGGCTTATTGTCTGGACGAGTCGGGGCTTCGACCAGAAGAATTAGATGTTGTGGCTTTCTATGACAAGCCTCTCTTGAAATTCGATCGTATTTTAGAAACTTATCTAGCTTATGCCCCAAGGGGCTACAAGCTTTTTGCTAAGAGCCTCCCACTTTGGCTTAAGCAAAAGCTGCATACTCCACGTGAACTTGATTTGGGTTTAGACCATTCCTATGCGGGGCGTTATATCTTTACGCAGCACCACGAATCTCATGCAGCTAGTGCTTTCTTTCCGTCTCCTTTTGATAAAGCAGCTATCTTGACGTTGGATGGTGTTGGTGAGTGGTCTACCGGGAGTATTGGGGAAGGAGTTGGAAATCAAATCCGTCTGATTAAGGAACTAAGGTTCCCACACTCTGTTGGGCTACTGTACTCTGCTTTTACCTATTTCTGCGGTTTTAAAGTAAATAGTGATGAGTACAAACTGATGGGTCTTGCTCCATATGGAGAACCAGAATACGCTGATCTTATTCGTAAAAAAATTATTGATCAGAGAAGCGATGGGTCGTTTCGCATGGACATGTCCTATTTTGCCTATTGCTACAAGGAGGTGATGACATCAAAAAAGATGGAACTTCTTTTCGGGGGGCCTCCGCGTGAGCCGAACGGACCGCTGACGCAGCGCGAAATGAATATTGCAGCCTCGATTCAAGAGGTGACGGAAGAGCTTATGCTTGGCGCTGCACGTTATGCTCATCAATTAACTGGCGCAAAAAATCTGGTAATGGCAGGAGGTGTAGCACTTAATTGTGTTGGCAATGGCAAGATCGTGCGTGAAGGCCCGTTTGATGACGTTTGGATTCAACCAGCTGCGGGTGATGCCGGTGGGGCACTTGGTGCGGCATTATTTGTTTGGTTCCAATTAATGAATAATTCTCGTGATTCCTTGTTGAGTGGAGATCACCAAAAAGGATCACTTCTTGGGCCGAGCTATAGCGAAGAGACAATAAAATCTTTTTTCGATCGTGCGGGAGCGGTCTATCACTACTTTGATTCTGAGTCTGAATTGATTGATAGGATGGTTGGACTTATTGAAAATGAAAAAGTTGTTGGACACATGGATGGACGTATGGAGTTTGGACCGAGGGCACTTGGAAACCGCTCTATTCTAGGGGACGCGCGTTCTCCGAAGATGCAGTCTGTCGTAAATCAAAAAATCAAGTTTCGTGAATCATTTCGTCCTTTTGCTCCTGCAATTCTTGCAGAAGACGCAAACGAGTACTTTGAGATGAGGCCAGGTCAAAAGAGCCCTTATATGTTGCTAGTCACTCCGATAGATCATGAAAAACGTTGTGGACCGGGAAACGCTTCGTTCTGCGGGCTTGAAAAGCTTAAGGTGCCGCTTTCTGTTATTCCTGCAGTCACTCACGTTGATTATTCGGCACGTGTTCAAACAGTTGATGGTGTGGCCAACCCTCGGTTCCGAAGAATCCTTGATAAGATGAAGCAGAACACTGGTTGTCCAATAGTAATCAACACAAGTTTTAATGTGGCTGGGGAGCCGATCGTTTGCAATCCCGAAGATGCATACCGTTGTTTTTTGGAAACCAATATGGATGTTCTCGTAATTGGACGTTTCTTACTGGAAAAACAAGAGCAATTGACAGTCGCTTCCAATGAGATATGCTGAGACAACGAATCTTTTTAGATAGATTGAAACGATGCTTATTTCCTTAAACCGTAATCCAAATGTCCGACAGCTAAAACAATTCGGCTTTGTAGCATTGGGGGTTTTTGGCGTTATAGGAGCGTTTTTGTGGTGGCGTGGTAGCTTATTCGGAATGAGTTTAGGCGATGATGCCTACACCATTGCTTATGGGTTATGGTTTGTTGGTATTGTCTCGAGTATTGCCTCAATTGTGTACCCGAAAGCCAATAGGCCATTGTTTGTTGTCTTGACGATGTTGTCATTCCCAATAGGCTGGTTGTTTTCTCATCTCGTTATTTCCTTTTTATACTTTGCTGTTATCACTCCAATAGCGTTCATATTCCGTGTTATAGGCCGTGACCCATTGACACGTAGGTTTTCACCTGAGCGAGAGAGCTACTGGGAAAATTCACCCAAAGCCGGGGAACTAAGAGACTATTTTCGGCAGTTCTAGTATCTGTGAAGCGGTTTAGGCATGTAAACTATTCTTAGTTAAAGTCGGTCAGGAGGTTGAATGAC
>CAZFLB010000185.1:0-7163 GCA_964518945.1 uncultured Acidobacteriota bacterium
GACTAAATCATTTTGGAGTCGAAATTTTGGAAGATGACCTCCCTGTAGGAACTGGAGGTTTCTAACCAAAGCAGCCGATTCAGGGGTTTCCTAACCCAAAAGGTGCAATCCGTCACGCCATTAATCATCCATTGGGTTGCGACCCTTTACATGCTCAGCTGGAACCGGGGATGAAAGTTTCTATCGCTGTAGACGACATTAGCTTACCACTTCCTCCGATGGTGACACCAGACATACGACAAATGGTACTCGAAGCTGTTCTGGAAGTGCTGGCCGATAATGGTGTTGACGATATACACATCATCGTTGCCAACTCCCTTCATCGAAAAATGACGGAGCAGGAGATGAATAGAATGGTGGGCGCCGAGGTCCACAAAGAGTTTTATCCAAGGCGATATTATTGTCACGATGCTGAAGACCCAGACGGGCTTGTTAGTCTGGGTGAGACAAGTAAAGGAGAGGACCTTCGAATTAATCGCCGTGCGGTTGAGAGCGATCTTGTAATCTACATTAACATCAACCTTGTGCCTATGGATGGTGGGCATAAATCCGTTACGGTTGGATTGTGTGACTATGGAAGTCTTACACATCACCATGAGCCACAAACTATTCTTGACTCAGATGGCTATATGGACCCCTCCAAATCGGAGCTTAACCATAAGTGTGTACGGATGGGCGGGCTTGTCGATGAACACATGAACGTGTTTCACATTGAGACCGTTCTGAATAATCGAATGTACGCCGACCAGCTCGGATTTCTCGGACAGAATGAAGATGATTTCACGGAGCTAGATCGTCTGAAATTGAAAGCCACTCAGTGGACACTTTCTAGGCTACCACGCGCTTTGAAACGTTCGTTTTTCCATAGGATTCCGTCACCGTTCGAGATGATTGGTTGTTATGCGGGGCGTACCGAGCCAGTGCATGAAAAAACACTACAGCGCTCCTTCGATCAGTACTCTGTTAAAGTAAAGGGACAGGCTGATATCCTGGTAGTAGGAATCCCTTACATCTCTCCTTACAACGTCAACTCAATACTGAACCCACTACTGGTTCAAGTCATGGGGCCAGGGTATTTCTTTAATTTGTATAGAGGGAAACCATTGGTCCGAGAAGGAGGAGTTTTAATCCTTTGTCATCCTTGCTATGACCAGTTTGATGCAGATTTCCATCCTAGCTATATCGAGTTCTTCCATCGGCTCCTCCCAGAAACAACGGATGCCTTCACGCTTCGAGAACGTTACGAAGAGGAATTTGCAACTAACCCAAGTTACGTCCAGATGTATCGAAATGGTAACGCCTACCATGGAGCACACCCGTTCTTTATGTGGTATTGGGGCGAGAATGGCCGTCGACACGTCAGTAAGATCATTGCAGCTGGCGCTGAAAATCAACACGTGCCAGAGATTCTTGGGTGGGATCGTGCCGCAAGTTTAGCTGAAGCAATAGCAGATGCCCGGAGCCACTTAGGGCGGACTGCTGAGGTTACCATGCTTCATTTGCCTCCTATCCTTATTCCTGAAGTGGAGTAATCGAGATTTCAGGGCAAAAAATGAAAGAGATTGATATAGAAAAAGTATTTAATCGAAGGCGTATTTTTCTGCTTGGCGGAACTGGTTTTTTAGGAAAAGTTATGCTGAGTATGCTCCTCGAACGCTTTCCGAAGATAGGTCGGATTTATTTGATGGTCCGTGCAAGTTCTGAGGCAGACAGTGAAAATCGTTTCTGGGACTCCATACTTCCATCGCCTGCTTTTAACCCACTTCGGACAGCACACGGGAAGCAGTTGGAAGAGTTCCTTCGAGAAAAGCTTGTGATTGTGTCGGGCGATATAACACATGCAAACCTAGGGCTGAGCTCCGATAGGGCCCAGGATATTGCTGCAGATATTGATGTGTTGCTTAATTCCTCAGGGAGAGTGACTTTTAATCCTCCCTTAGATGCAGCTTTAAAAACGAATGTCACCGGGACGTCAAACACCATCGCCTTCGCAAAAAAAATGAAACGACCAGCACTGGTTCATGTCAGCACGTGCTTTGTTGCTGGTAATAGATCTGGAGAAATTTGGGAAAATGAACCACTGTTAGGCTATTTTCCTAGAAAAGGAGAGGAGGTCTCGGATTTTAGCGTTACCAAAGAAATCGATGACTGCGAGCGTTTAGCGGTCCGTGTGAAGGATGAGGCCCGGGATAAATCTCTGGCAGACCGTTATAGAGAAGCAGCTAGAAAGAGATTTCTTGAGGAAGGGAGAGACCCAGACAATGAGAAGGCAATGAACCTTGCGGTTGCACGCGAGCGTAAGAATTGGACGCGTTCGCGTTTAACGGAGCTAGGGATTGCAAAAGCTCAGGGATGGGGTTGGCCTAATATTTATACTTACACGAAGAGCCTTGGCGAGCAGCTCGTCGCTGCGGAAGATGATATAGCTAGGGCAATCGTCCGACCTGCAATAGTTGAAAGCGCTCTTTCATTTCCTTTTCCGGGTTGGAACGAGGGTTTTACAACTACAGCTCCGCTAGTTCGTATGGCTATGCGGGGTCAAAATCTCTTTCCTGTTAAGAAAGAGGTGATTCTTGATGTAATACCTGTTGATTTAGTGGCATCTGCGACTCTTGCAGTGGCTGCTCAGACAATAGTGGAACAACCTTCACTTGTTTATCAAGTGTCCTCAGGGGATATAAACCCATCGAGGCTGGGTCGGCTTGTAGATCTTCTTGGTTTGTATAAGAGAGAACATTTTTCCGGAAAACCTTCAGGTAGCCGTCTACTTAATCAAGTCAAAGCCAGAATGGAAGCCCAAGCAGTTGAGCCTGAGCAGTTCGAGAAGTATACGATGCCCTTGCTTCACAAGGCGAGAAAACAAGCTGCAAAAGCGTTACAGGTGGTGGCTGATCAGAAAATCGGGCTACTAGAGCCAATCGTTGCACAAGTTAAAGGCGCGGTCGACCATTTCGAGGCTTTTGCACGTGAGGGCGAAGAGCACTACAACATCTTTCGTCCTTTCATAGTCGACAATAACTACGTCTTTCGTGCAGATAATACGCGCGAGCTGTTTGCACGTTGCGGTAATGAAACGACAGCGTCTCTTGGATTTGAACCAGAGGCTATAGATTGGTACGACTACTGGTTGAACATTCATCTTCCGGGACTTGAAAAATGGGTTTTTCCACGTCTCGAAGAGGCAGAAAAAGTGAAACCTAGGCGCATCTATACATACAAGAATTTAGTTGAACTTTTTGATGCCTGTACGAAAAACCACGCTGGTCGGCTAGCGATGCGCATCGAAAGGGAAGGAAGAGAGGAACGGTATACATACGGAGATTTGCGAGAATGCGCACTTCGAGCAGCGGCCTTTTTGAAAGGACGTGGAATCAAATCCGGTGACCGTGTAGCGCTTTTTTCGGAGAATTCACCTGAATGGGGAATGATGTACTTTGGTATTATTCGCACAGGAGCCGCGGTAATTCCGCTTGAAAAAGATATAGGGGTTGACGATGTTGTCCGTCTAATTGGTCTTGGGGAAGCACGAGCGCTGGTTGTGAGTCCTGAGTTTGACAAGAAGTACCCGGCTCTTCGGGGAAAGATAGGAAATGAAATTTCGGTTTGGAGTTTCGACGAAGTGTTCGCACTACCAGCGGAAGGTAAAGAAAAGCGAAGGATTGCCGGATTGCCAGAAGCAATTAGTCCTGGAAGTGTTGCTTCTATTATTTTTACATCAGGAACAACCGGAAACCCGAAGGGGGTGATGCTTACCCACAGGAATTTCACTAGTCTTGTAGGAAAGCTCTTGTCGGTGTATGACATTTCCCGTGAAGACGGGATGCTGAGTGTTCTGCCACTCCATCATTCTTTTGAATTTACCACAGGCTTTCTACTGCCATTAAGTCGTGGCGCACAAATTTGTTATCTCACGGAGATCAACGGCGATAGCGTTGGTCGCCAACTACGCAAAGGCTACGTGACATGTGTTGTTGGTGTCCCCGCACTTTGGGACTTACTAAAGCGTCGCATACTTGGTCGCTTCTCTGATCGTTCTCCTTGGCTCGAAGAAGTGGTGCACGCTCTTATTGATGCAAATTACTTGCTTCGTGATGAGACGCCACTCAATTTTGGGCCACTTTTGTTCCTCCCCGTCCACACAGCTTTTGGGGGTCGGATTCGTTACCTGATAAGTGGAGGATCCGCTCTTTCTGAATCAACCCTTAAAACTTTTAGAGGATTAGGTTTCAACTTAAATGAAGGCTATGGATTAACTGAAGCGGCACCAGTTCTAACGGTTACGCGACCGGAAGGTAAGCTCATTTCAGGAAGCGTTGGCCAGCCCTTGCCAGGGGTTGATATTAAGATTCAAGAGCCGAATCTTCAAGGGGTTGGAGAAGTTATAGCTCGGGGACCCAATGTAATGAAGGGCTATTATGCGAACGAAAAGGCAACAGTTGAATCGCTACGAGAAGGGTGGCTTTTTACCGGAGATCTCGGATGGCTTGACGAGAAAGGAAATCTTCATATTGTGGGGCGGTCGAAGGAGCTTATCGTTGACCGAAACGGGAAAAACGTATACCCAGATGAACTAGAAGAATTATACGGGGAACACGACCTTGTCAAGGAACTAGTTGTTTTAGGCCTTCCTGACGGCTCAGCAGAACAAGTTGCTGCGGTTGTTGTGCCACTGCGAGAATCAAAACAGAAAGACGTCGAAAAACTGATTGAGGACCATTTTGACAAGGTTTCCTCAACGTTACCTTTCTATAAACGTGTGAAGACGCTTGAGTTTCGGGACGAGCAACTACCGAGAACGGCTACTAGGAAAGTAAAACGTCGTGAACTCGTACCTTGGCTTCAGGAAAAAAGGGAACAATCTCTCGGTTCTGGAGGTGCGGACTTAGACTATGAGTGGTTGCTTGATATAGTTGCCCGCGTTGCTGAGAAACCCCGTGACACCATTCACATAGACGCGAGCTTAGATGAACTGGGTTTTGATAGCCTTATGTACAGCGAACTTGTTGGATCGATTGAGAGCCGAACAGGAAGAAGTCTGTCTCCAGATGTTTTAATGACTTTGTCAAGCGTCAGGGAGCTTGCCGAAAGTCTGGGTCGCCAGCCGGCCCAAGGTAATAATTCGAGTGATCGGGAAAAAAAGACCGAGCCTCCCAAAATAGAGTTGCCGCCTCTATTGCAGACGCTTGGTCGGCGAGGGCTCTCCTCTCTGCAACACTGGTTTTACCACGAGGCCCTGAAGCCGAAATTTTCTGGTCAGGCCAATATTCCAGAACACACCCACTTTCTGGTTGTCGCTAATCACGCATCTCATTTGGACATGGGACTAGTCAAGATGGCTTTAGGTCGATCGGGCGAAAGTCTTGTTGCGTTGGCAGCCGCTGATTATTTTTTTGACAACAGAGTTAAACGAACGATTTTTGAAAACTTTACAAATTTAGTTCCGATGGAGCGAAAAGGGTCTCTTCGAAAGTCTTTGGCATGGGCGTTTCACCTTCTTGAACAAGGGTACAATGTTCTTGTTTTTCCAGAAGGTACGCGCTCTAGGGATGGGGTAATGCATACGTTTCAGAGAGGCGTTGGCCATCTTGTCCTTCGTGCCAAAGTGGGTGTTCTGCCCGTCTATTTGTCAACGTATTCGGCTCTTCCACCGGGAACTTGGTACCCACAATCACGTGATGTTAGTGCAACCATTGGACCTTTTCTTTCTTACGAAGTCCTCTCCGATTTGTCTCTTGGTCTATCGCGCTCTGACTCAGAGCGTGCTGTAGCCGCTCTTGCTCAACGAGTAATCGAGCGCGAAAAACAAGGCGCAAAATGGGATCTTGACACCGAGATAAAGTCAGTCAAAAATCTTTTTACCGATGCTTCTAAGAAAAACGAAACTGTCGTTGTGAAACCCACCAGTTAATTAGGTTAATAGACACAAAATGGACAAGAAAGTTCTTGTGACGGGTGCTACAGGGTTTTTGGGAGCGCATTTGATGAGTCAGCTTGATCTGAAAAAAGTGCGAGTTTTAGCAAAGGACAATTTGCCGGAAGTCGAAGTCGATTTCATTAAAGGGTCAATTCTAGAGGAAGAATCGGTGAAACGAGCCGTTGAAGGTGTGGTCGCGATTTATCATTTGGCTGGCAAAGTAGTTCGTGAACCTGATGATGTTAGCGAACTGTACCGGGTTCATGTGGAGGGGACGTCTCTTTTGTGCCGTGCTGCAAAAGAGGCAGGAGTGAAAAGGATCGTTCTAGCCTCGACAAGTGGGACTATTGCTGTGAGCTCAGATGGCGACAGAGTATTAAATGAAACTGACGGAACTCCTCTGTCGCTGATAGGTAAGTGGCCATACTACACAAGTAAGTTGTATCAAGAACAAGTCGCTCGCAAGGAGTGTCGTGGTGGTCCGGAGCTTATTATATTGAACCCTAGCCTTCTTCTGGGCCCGGGCGACAGGAAGCTTTCTTCTACAGGAGACATCCTAAAGTTTCTCGTTGGCGATGTGCCGATTATCCCTCCAGGAGGCGTTAGTTTCGTAGATGTTCGGGATGTTGCGGAAGCGTTTACGAGTGCTATGGAAAGAGGAAAGCCTGGTCAGTGTTATCTCCTTGGAGGGCCAAATTGGACGTTTTCGAAATTTTTTGATCGACTTGGGCGGATTAGTAAGGTTAAAGGGCCAACCGTAAAGCTACCAAAAGCACTCTATCGACTCACTGGGACGGTGGCTAACACCTTTTACGATCACTGGAAGAGGGCGTCCTCAATTGATCGGGTTAGTCTTGAAATGAGTGAGTGTTTCTGGTATCTCGACGCATCGAAAGCGGAACGAGAACTAGGTTTTAGATCCCGCGACCCACACCAAACACTCAATGAAACAGTTTCCTACATAAAACGCGAATTTTTAGACTAAACCCACTTTTCCACATTTAGGACGGTAGTCGGAGAAGAAGGGCCTTTGGTTGAACTTCGAAGCGTGCTGGAAGTTGTCCCGGACATTCACCGTCAGCTTCTACCAGCACTCTACTTGCTGGTACCATGGGACGAGCTTCAAGGCTTTGCAAATGGCGGTGCTGAACAGCACGAAATTTCAAATGGGCGCCAAAGTACATTGTTGGGGCGTAAGAGATAAGCTTGATCGCTGGGAGTCGTTTCACAACTACGAGTTGTAATTTTC